>JBAXBD010000368.1:0-6422 GCA_037142165.1 Schlesneria sp.
TCTCAATCGATTCCCATCAATGCCCGCGTCATCGCCGCGACAAATGCTCATCTGGCCGAGGCGGTTCGTGCCAAGAAATTCCGAGAGGATCTCTATTTTCGCTTAAACGTGGTGACTCTCGACCTGCCTTCACTGAAGGAACGGGCCGATGATGTCCTGCCCCTCGCCGATCATTTTTTGAACCTCTTTGCGATCCAGGCCAGGCGGCCGAACTTGCAGATGTCCGCCGATGCACGCAAACGGCTGCAATCTCATACATGGCCTGGCAATGTTCGCGAACTGAGAAACTTGATGGAACGAGTTGCATTTCTGGCTCCAGGAGACCAGGTCGAAGTCGACGATCTTGCATTTATTCTCAGCCCCGAACAGCAGAACATCTACGAGCCTTCTTTAGAGCTTGGTCTCGGTGAAGCAACCAATGGTTTTCAGCAAGACTTCATCCGCCGGGCCATTAAGCGAGTCAAGGGAAACATGAGCGAGACGGCCCGACTTCTTGGACTGCATCGCTCGAACCTTTACCGCAAGATGAGGCAACTCGGCATGAGCGAAGCGGGAAGCAAGGAAGAGGACGAATTTGCAGCCGACGAGATTTAATCGGTGTCATTGCTTTGACTGTCGTCGGTTTAACAGGGTCTTCGATCGCGTCAAAGCAGTTCGTCCAATGTCGTTTCGACTAACGCGTCATCTTGTTTTCGCGCCCCACTGAAATCGGCCTGTCAATTCAGGGAAGCTGCGTCGAGTTTGTTTTTTGTTCGGATCGTATCACGCGATTCCTCGTTACAACTCGAATCTCGCTCGTAATCATTAGAACCGTCACACCCCGACCATCCGTTACGACGATCACTATTCAGTCCGTGAATTGTCCACTGCCGGAGTCGACCGGCAGAATCTGCGGATCAATAGCCGGATTGGTGTGAGGAGATGGTAATGCGCAAAGATATGGGTGTCGGGCTGCGAACGTGGGTGCTCTGCGCGGCTTCGGCTGGACTTCTATCCCAGTCAATAACGGCAGGAGAACTGAAACCTGTTGTGTCTCCGACCGCAAAAAAACCTGCCGCAAAACCAGCTCCCACTCAAGTTACTCAGCCTCCGAAGCTTTTGATGGTGTCAGACGAGGCTAGCTCAACGGCTAACTCCGTTGTCCCGGCGTCACAAATCGAGCTCGCTGGCAATGACAAGACCGAAGTACAGCGTCAACTCGAATTGTTATACGAAAAAGACGGGAAAGAAATGCCCGACATGCAATTGAAACTGGTGCCACTCAATCCGCCGGGAAAAACGCCGGCTTCGCCCTCGACGGCACAAAGTCCGACGCAACCTCCAGCGGCACAGAAGCCAGCGAAGCCGATATCGGGTTACACGAAATATCAACCGGTCGCTCCGGCACGAACCCAGACAACAAATTATCCGACTCCCGTGACGCCGGTCACCTCGCAGTCGACAAAAAATTACGCCGCAGCTTTCGATGCCCAGGGATCGCAGCCGGTCCAACCGCAACAGCAGGCGCAAGCTCAAACGCAACCACGCCAAAATCCTGTATCGGGATTCTTCAAGAAACTGATCCCGGGCGCTCGTAAACCATTAACGTCACAGGCACCGATACCACCTGATTATGCCAACAATTCGGTACCGGATGTTCCGCCGGCTTCTCAGGCGACGCAGTCCAATCAATATGTTGCGTCGCAGCCGAGAGGTTCGTTGCCTCCAGCGACGAACAATGTGCCGTTGGCAGCAAAGCCGGTGTTATTGCCGGCCCCGTTGAATGCTGAACCAATTCCGCTGTCGCCAGTCGCTCCGAAAAACCCGATTGCCGTCGGGTACAGTTCCAACTCGATTGATCTTCCACAACCAGAAGGCGGATTACCTGCACTCGCACAACTGCCGATGTCACTTCCGGATAATCCTGGCGAAGCCTTTATGCCACCACTGATGAACGAAACACTGCCGCTCCCCGCAGTGGCTTTAAATACTAAACCCCAGGAATTGGTCTACGAACTTCCAAAGCCGCAAGCCCAGAACGATTTTCCCAACCCGTTCCCGGAACTCCCCGAACCACAGGCAGATCTGAAGGGAAAAGCATTACCTAAAGCCGCACAAGTCCCTGCTGTGCAGGTTCCAACTGCGATGAATCCTGCTGTGCCGGCGCTGACCGCGCAAGTCCCCGCAGCTCAAGTTCCCTCCCTGTCCGTTCCTACTACAGAAGTCGTGACACCGAACGAGCCAGGGACGAACGTCGCAACACTTGAGCCGCCAAAAACAGATGAAGATCCATATGCGGTCCGAGCCAAGGATTTTGCGGAACCAAGAATTGATGAAAAGGTCGAAGCGAATGCTCCGTCACTCGCATTAACTCCAAGAAGCCCGGACGTGATTGCACCCCCTGGACCACTCACCAGTCCGTCAGTGACGGAGGCAAAACCTGACGTCGGACCGGAACTTGATGTGGGAGCCTTGTCGCAACAACCCGCAGACGCCCTGACTCCTGCCGACCCTTCCGATTCATATCTCGAAAAAATGCAACGGATCCGCGACCGATTCGGCATGAAAGGCTTAAAAGGCTTCTGTCCTGTCACACTGCGAGACGAGCGAGAACTGTTAGACGCCAAGCCAGAATTCCACTTTACTCATCGAAGTCAGAAGTTCCACTTCGCTTCGGAAGATGCTCGCAACCGATTTGAAGCAGAACCATCTCTGTACGCACCAGCCGCATACGGAGCTGACGTGGTATCACTAGGCCGGGACAAAGATGTGGTCGAAGGAACCCTTGACTTCGCCGCATGGTACAAAGGCCGACTTTACCTTTTCAGCACACAAGAGAATTACGAAGTCTTCGTAAAATCGCCCGTCACCTACGCCAGCCCGGCCGGTGTCGAATAGTTAAAATATTTGCAAATTCGTACCCCGGACCTCTTCAGGCCGGGGTATTTTCGTTGGCCAACAAATTCCAGACCCGTTCGGAACAATTGCCCGAAAAGGCAAGGCAACGACTATCGAAATCGTCCAGGAAAACTCTTGGAAGCAGGTGCTCGCGGGTGAAGGTATTCATCATTTTCCGGATCGAACGAGATGAAATCATCCCGGCTCAAACGCGTTGAAAAGAAGACCGGCAAGGGATCGGTCACCGTTTGACTTGCCACGAACCCATTTTCTTTAAACCAGGCTTGATAGTCGATTACCGGAAGCGACACCGCGTGAAGTGACGAGACGTCGATGAACACGTTACTCTCGATCTCGACCTCCTGGCGCGGGTCAGACGTATTGAAGAAGCAGACGTTTTCAAAATCATGAAATGAATTATTGACAATGCGGATCGTCTTTGTAGAGCCTGGAATGTCCAGTACGAAACTCAAGGCGCCAATACCATGTGCCACTGTATTCGATGCGAATGTCACTCGTTCGACTGCCGACTGCAGAACGAAAGGAATTCCATAGGATCGGTCAGCGGTCGAAAGGACGCACTCGGCAATCTCGATGTCACGTAGCGGTGGAGTTGTTGATACATGAGGGTCGCCCAACACCACTCCCACCCCCCCCGCCTTAAATGTGCAATGACGAATCGACGACGGTTTCGAAGGCTCAGCCTCTCGACCATGGTGCCAATGCAATAAAGGAAGGACCGCTGTCTTGGGATTGGCACTTTCGAAATGGCAGTTTTCGATTTTGAGGCCAATTCCGGACCCCTGGATGTCCGCGCCAATCTGCTGTGGTAATACCCGAATTTTCAAATTGTTTAATTCGACGCCACTCACGTCGTGCACTTCCAGCACCGGGCCACTGCTGGCTTCCAGAATGACCTCGCCAACTCCCACAATCCGGAGATTCCGCAAATTGGGACGCGAGATCTTAATCGATTCGAGGTATCGACCGGGATTCAGCCGGATCACGGTTCCTGGCGTGGCCAGGTTGAGCGCCTCTTCGATCGTTACGACTTCCGCGTCAGGCCCTCCGACATTGATGATTTGATCGGTTAATATCGAATTCGAATTGGCTTCGCCCGTTGTTGGGACTTCAATCAAAACTTCGCTGAGTAGTTTCGATTTCGACGGATCGATGATTTTCGACAAGTAGAGAGACAAACCAGCCAGCCCCGCAGCCGTCGCCAGACCCAAGCCCGCCAGTCTCGGGAGGGAGCTCCATGATCGTTGACCTGTCTTAACGACCTCGTTGGTTTTGCCGTTAACCGGGTTGATCCCTTCCGACGCGATTTTCAACAATTCGTCGGCGACCGCCTCGGCAGATTGAGGCCGCTTCTTATGGTTCTTTTCCATCAACTGGGCGACGAGCGAACTGAGCTTTGAGGGAACTTGCGGAAACGGCTGGTGCAACATCGGGGGATGGTAATCGTTGATCCGGTGCAGAGCGGCCAGATTCCCTTTTGCTCTGAACGGCGAGTGCCCCAGGAACATCGTATAAATCACGACCCCCAGGCTGAACAGGTCGGTTGCGGGCGAGATATCTTCGCCGTTGATTTGCTCAGGAGCCATAAACGACGGTGTTCCGACAACATCACCGAAGCTGGTTAAATCAGTCTGTTCGAGCGCAAGCAAAGCCAACCCGAAATCCGAGATCTTGATTCGATCGATCTGATCGACGATCAAAATATTTGATGGCTTGATATCTCGATGAATGACCCCTTGACGATGTGCTGCGGCTAGACCGCTGGCAATCTGAGAACTGATCCGCAACGCGTCTGTGACATCGAGAGGCGACTCAGCGTGAATGCGGTCTTCCAGCGTTTTTCCATTCACGTATTCCATCGCGAGAAACGGATATCCCGCTTCCTCGCCAGCGGCATAGATCGAGACGACGTTAGCATGATTGATGGCCGCTGCCGATCTCGCCTCCCTCAAAAATCGTTTTCGTGCGGTTTCGCTTTTTAACAATTTCTCGGACATCGCCTTGATGGCGACGTTTCGATGAAGTTGTCGATCAAATGCCCGAAAAACCACTCCCATTCCGCCACGACCAATCACCTCCATCACATCATAAGTCTGAAATCGACCGATCGAACCAGGAGTTTCCGGAGGCGAAAGAGGAAACTGCGACGCCCCATCCAAGGGCAAATAACGCAATTTCTGATCAAAAGCGATTTGAGGGGATTGAGCTTCACCGTCGACCAACGGTTTCTCCTTGAAGCTTTGCGTGCGATCCACCGGGGCATCTGGTGACGTAAGCTTTCCAGAACTGTCCGAATACTCATGTCGTTGAGTATCGTCTTCGGCTTTGCCTGGCATCGTGGAATCTCCTCATACGTAACGGTCTCGATCGCACGACACGAGAACCCGTTACATAATGGCCCGAAAAGAGAAACGCACACGATCGACTACTGTCCGGATCCGTCAGCGTTCTTGCACAGTACAGTATTGCCCTGCAAATTTCGGGAATCAAGCAAAGGTTGCCTCAAGGGAAAAAACGGGGTATGAAAAGTCGCTTGTCCACAAAACGCTCGCTTAATTAACCCCGCTGATTCGCGCGTTTTTCAAAGTTCCAACCTCCATTTTTCGATAACGAGAATTCGGTGCCAGTCTCAGATTCCGTCATATCAGCCATCGGCGATCTGCAATTACGATCGAAATCATCGCAACGAGTTTCGATCGATGAACGTGTTCGTCTTTGTCGACAATGTCTGAATGGACTTGCCGGAGTTATTGACGAATGGATACAAGCCGGTGCACAAGTCAAACAATGTCCAAATGATGTCTCAGTTCTTGCGGAAGAGCTATTAAGCGGGCCGGCGGTCATCGCTCGCCAGCTGCAATTGACGATGCAGACGCTTCGCGGGATTGAATCTGGACCAAACCCCCGTTTGCCAGGCACCGTTCGCCGATTGAAGAACGGGCAACTCGCCGTTCCCGTTTTTCCCACATCGGGATTCTTCGACAGCCTGACGTTTTCCGGACTGCATGGAATCGTTCGGATGCAGATGGGCGTCGCTGAGAACGAAGTCCACGGTCGAAAAGTCGACATCGCTCGAGCCGGAAATTTGTCAGGTATCACGGCGGTGTTGGGCGCGGGCAATGTGTCGTCCATCCCCGTCACCGACTGCCTGAACAAGATCATGTTTGAAGGGCGTCAAGTCGTTTTAAAAGTCAGTCCGGTAAACCAGCATCTGGGGGAATTGATCGCAAAGGCGTTTGCTCCGATACTTCAGGCGGGCCTGCTGCGAATTATCCAGGGAGGCGCTGAGGTCGGGCACGAATTGATCCATCATCCCGGAATCGAAGATGTTCACGTGACCGGTTCCGTAGCGACGCACGATTCTCTTGTCTGGGGGACTAACCCCGAAGATCGACTCCAGCGAAAAGAGTCGAACGACCCGTTTCTGAAAAAGCCTGTGACAAGTGAGCTGGGGAATGTCACCCCATGGATCATTTTTCCCGGTCGTTACTCGCAACGGGAACTAGATTCACAAGCCCAGCATC
>JBAXBD010000369.1:0-6416 GCA_037142165.1 Schlesneria sp.
TCGCTGGCCACCTCTGCAAAAGGGGACATTCTACTTTTTGGCGATTAAGGACATGATCCACTTCGTCACCCTGCCATGCGCGCGATGTTTGTTTCGTCAAGTCGTCATACCTGTCCGAAATATTTTCTAAACCGTAACACCCTTTGGGTCGATTTCGAGATGACTGGCCTCGCGGGATGCACGACTAATCCATTGTCCGCAACAATGACAAGTTGCGACCGTGTGAATGGTCGCATCCTTACGGTACACCTTGCTGCTTTTGCCATTCGATATTGAATTCCGCAGCGTCACGATGCGTCAAGTGATAGACGTTGATCGAATAACCAATTGAGGTGACCGGTGTGAAAACGCGAAAATAGGCTAATTCCCCCACACCGATGCGAACAGAAGCTCCCTCGTGATTACCGAAAACGTGCGGACGACCATGGACAAAATTGACACTGATTGCGTACCAGCCAGGTTTCGCGATTCGCAGCGGGGGATCATGGGCGTTAATTCCGATACTCGATGGCAAGACCGTACCGTAGTAAGCGAGACCGATATCATTGATCCGATGCTGGACGAGGTAGTCTCTCAAACCGTGAAGATCCTGTCCCCAATCGATATTCGAATCAGCAAGATGCCAGCCGCCATTGACGGGTCCTCCTGCCACTTCGTTGAAGTAGGCCAGATGGTGAGGATGAAACCGGAGTGACAACGGCAAGGCGATCACAAGCGCCCAGACCAAACGCCGAAACGATAAGTTAAAAAACGTAGGGATTTTCGGAAATGTCAGCCAACGGGCCGCCTGGCCCGCGAAAATAAAGAGAACAGGAAATGTCGAAAGGATGTAGCGGATACCAATCTGATTTGCTGACCGGGAGGCAAGAATGGGAAGCGTAACCGCTGCAATCAACAGAAATAATCCCCGGCGACGATCCAGAGAATTGGGGCGCGGCCAAATTAAGCCCGCAAGACCGCAGAGGATCAAGCAGATCGTGCTGAGCGGAAGTTTGTAGGCCAGCGCCGCCGCGTAGTACCATTCGAAAGGTTTGTTGCGCCACTCGTTGTCGAGATAGACAGGATGCACTCGATTCAGGTCTTGTGCCAGTCGATCAAACGCTGCAATGAAATCGGTCGGGAACGGAACGGGCACCAAGCCAAGCCAGGACAACGATTGCTGAACGGCATTCATTTGAGGACTGACAAAATTCAGCAATCCGATAGCTCTGCCGGTTCCATGAAACAGGTAGCAGGCATTGATCAGAAAAACGGAAAATCCAAATGCTGTTGCCCACTGAGCGATCAGAACCATCGCCGTCGGAACGGGAGTCAAATCTGCTGCGCCAATTTGACTTTCTGCCAGGGGGACATTCATTGTGATGGTATTCGACGATTTGAACCTGAGCACAAACCACAGCACAACGCAAAGCGGGATCAAAATGATCGCAGTCACTTTGGTCAGGATCGCAATTCCCAGCGCGGCACCAAATTGAAGTGAACGTCTCCAGCATGGTTTCTCTGCAAAGCGAACCAGTAGAGAGAGGGTGACCAGCCATGCAGCGGTGAGCGGCATATCGTGAGTGACGATCGCCGAATTTGCCAAAGCGGTTGGGCAACAGGCCCAAAGAAGCACCGCGACAATTGCCGCACTCTCTCCGTACCAGGCTCGCGTCCAGATGGCGATGACCCATCCCGTCAGTGCCGCGCACGGGATAATCATGAGTCGTCCGAGGAAGAACCAGAACCGGGCTCGTTCGCCATTCGAATTCCAAAAATTTTTGCCGATCTCTCCAAACTCTTGACGCGCGCCATCGTCACTTGTCGTCGCACCGCCGATCGCCAACGGAATCGCTGCCCAGAGGCGAACGAGTGGCGGGTTAATCACGTCGTCGTCAAAGCGCCCCGTCTTCCAGATCCGAAGGCCGATCGGTAAATGCCAGAATTCGTCATGAGTCGGTGTCCATTTTCGCGCACAATCGACGGCGAGGGCACACTGAACGATCAAGCAGATTGCAATCATCCACCAAACCCGATGAGCGACGGCCCCCTGAGAAATTGACTGTACGGTTCGCGCATTTGGAATTGCGTTGGTTGTCATGACCTCTCAGTTTAAATTTTGACTGCAGCGCGATCCAGGCATGAGAACGAGACGCCCACTGGTCAAGTCGCCAACTGTTTGCTTGAAGAGACCCTGCATCGCTCCAAGTTCAACCGCTTGGTGTCATCCAGAACTTCGCACGACCAGACAACAGGGACACAGCCCCACTTGAAAAATCAGGATAGCAGGATACGAAGAAGCGGCAAAGCATGTGCAAAAGGGGACATTCTACACTATTGACTCTATGGAGACTGATTTGCAATCCCGGCGCCAGCGTTTATCCGGAATCTATTCCCAATCGGTTCAACTTTATACAAACGGATCTATTGAAGCGGTCGCGCGTCTTCAAGTTTCTCAACCACGGCCGGTCGTAAGCGCCGGCATCAATGATCGAGGGAGGCGTTGTTTCATGTCTAAGCCAGCTCAACCGATTCCGATTCCACCTTTCGAGGGCTTTCGGCCTGAATGCATGGCATTTTTTCGGGACCTCGACAACAACCAGAACAAGGAATGGTTCGCCGCGAACAAAGCCCGCTATGAACAGTTCGCGCGAGGTCCTTTAAAGTCGCTTGTTGTTGACACGTCAACACAATTGAAAAAACACAAGCTTCCTCTGTACGGAGATCCTCAACGCTCCCTGTTCCGCATCAATCGAGATATTCGATTTTCCAAGGACAAACGGCCCTACCAGACTCACGCCAGCGCCGTTTTAACAAGGGACGGCGAAAAGCACTCTCCGGGTGTGCTCTATGTTCATATCGATCCCGCAGGAAGTTTTGTTGCAGCAGGGTTCTACTGTCCCGAACCTCCGATGTTGCTGGCACTACGCCAGGGACTGGTCGCACAACAGGCGGGATGGGGAAAGGTGGAACGAGCGCTCCTGAAAGCCGATTTGCCGCTGGCGACCGATGAGACTCTTGTGCGGGTCCCCAGGGGGTTCGAAGATGTCTCTCCGAAGTTAGCGGAGGTCTTAAAACTCAAAAACTGGGTTGTTCGGCGTGAACTTTCTGCGACAGACATTTCCCGACCGAGTCTCGTCGATCAAATCGTAGCCCTCGCCCGCGACGCGAAACCATTGCTGAACTTTGGCTGGGATGCCCTGATAGAAGTTGAACGAGGTTAGAGCGATATCAGATTCGATCACAACAGTGCGAGATTTCCATAGGCGCAAGCGAATTCTCAAGATTCAAGAGAATTCAGCTACGGATGCACAAAGAGCGACACAGACAAAGTGGACGAAATCCCCTGAAAAAACGATTGCCTGAATTTTCGTTTTCTGCTTTTGTCCGTGTGAATCTGTGTGCATCCGTGGCAAAAACTCTTCGCTTCTTCTTTTTCTTTACCTTTGGCCCCAAAAAATAAAACTCCGGGCACACAGTCACTCGATCAGCGTTTCGCCCGACGGGCTGAAATGAGTTCAGTGTTCATGCCGGCCCAGTGCAGGCTGCCGGAGAAGCGACCGTGCTCCATCTTGACGCATTTGTCCATCACGACCAGGATCCCGGCTGCCCTGGCCTTCTCTGCCGCTTCGAAATTGATGATCCGCAGTTGTGTCCAGACAGCCATCGCTCCGATCTCGATCGCTTGATCGACGATGGCTGGAACTTCGCCGGATGGACGGAAGACGTCGACCAGGTCGACCTTCTCGGGAATGCTTTTGAGATCCGGGTAGACCGTCTCGCCAAGGATCGTTCCGCCGCGCGGATTCACGGGGATCACCCGGTATCCTTCGCGAATCAGGTACGTGGCAACGAAGTAGCTCGCCTTCTGCCGTTCTGACGATAGGCCGACGATGGCAATAGTCTTTGTGCGACTCAGGATGTCACGGATGCAGTCGGGGTCCTGGTAGAGGGCCTGCTGCTCCGTTGTCAAAACAGTGTTAAGGCTTATAGAGCAGCTAGCGCCTGATCCAAGTCCCATATCAAATCCTCCAGGGTCTCAAGTCCTACGGACAATCGCACAAGGCCAGGGCCAACGCTCCCCGCTGCCAGTTCCTCGTCGCTCAGTTGCTGATGCGTCGTTGATGCCGGATGGATCACCAGACTTCGGGCATCGCCGACATTGGCCAGGTGAGAGAAGAGTTCGAGCTTCTCAATGAAGCGTCGGCCAGCCTCCCGCGCATCACCACCGATCGGCTTTAAGTCGAACGAAAATACCGCCCCAGGTCCCTTCGGCAGGTACTTGAGGGCGAGTGCATGATACGGGCTGTCGGGCAGTCCGGCGTAGTTCACGCGAGCCACCTTCGGGTGTTCATCGAGAAACTTGGCGACGCCGAGCGCGTTGCTTACATGCCTTTCCATTCGCAACGAAAGAGTTTCCAGTCCCTGAATCAATAGGAACGAATTCATCGGCGAAATGCAGGCACCGGTGTCTCGCAGTGTTTCCACTCGCAGCTTCATCAGGAAGCCGTAATGACCGAATGTGTCGAAGAACCGCAGTCCGTGATAAGAGGGGGATGGATCGGCAATCGTCGGGAAGCGGGCGAAGTTGAATTTGCCTGAGTCGACAACCGCCCCACCGATACTGGTCCCGTGCCCGCCGATGAATTTCGTCGCCGAATGAGTCACGATCGTCGCACCCCAGTCGATCGGGCGACACAGATAAGGTGTGGCAAACGTGTTGTCGATGATCAGCGGAATCCGTTTGCTGTCGGCCAGGGCGGCCAGAGCCTCAAGATCCAGGATCGAGCCGCCGGGGTTGCCGATTGTTTCACCGTAAAGACACCGCGTTTTCGGTGTAATCGCTTCTTCCCAGGCTTTCAGGTTACTCGGATCGACGTAGCGAACCGTGAGCGAAAGCTTCTTAAGCGTATGAGTGAGCTGCGTGACCGAGCCGCCATAAAGGTGGGCCGAAGCGACAATTTCATCGCCCGGTTCCAGCAGGGTCATAAACACAGCGAACTGGGCCGCCATACCACTCGCCAAAGCAACGGCACCGGTGGCACCTTCGAGCGATGCCAGGCGTTCCTCGAACACCGCAGTCGTCGGATTGCTGATGCGAGTGTAGATGTTGCCGTACAACTTCAAGTCAAAAAGTTCAGCCGCCTGCTCGGCATCCTGAAATACGTACGATGTGGTCTGATAGATGGGGACCGCACGGGCACCCACGTGCGGGTCGGGAATATGACCCGCGTGGAGCATACGGGTTTCGAATCCAAACTTGCGAGCCTTTTCAGACGACATGAATCAACGTTCCTCAGTGATTATCTCTAAACGCATGCCTGGCCGACTGATTGAAGTCATTTCAACTGTTTCGAGTCCACCAAATGGAATACGTGGTAGACCAGATAGTAACTGCGTCGAAGCCCATTTCGAAAGTCACGCACCATTTCCGGCGACGCCGTGCAGGATTTTTCCTTCGCATTCATCTTGATGTGCCACTGCTTCGGAGTCCTCGGAGAAGCAGTGTCTTGAAATGGACGCTCGCCGTGTCGCCCGGCACTGCTTGACGTAAGACCGTCAAGCAGTGGCACGGTTTTCCCTGGAACCCGTGTTTTCTCGAAGACGAATCCTTCACGGCGTTGCATTTCAGGAAGCCATCTGATCGAACCTGATCTGACCAGATCTCAGTCTTATGGTCGCAACGGTTCCCGCGACGGACCACCGATCGACATGAGTTGCGTAAATGTGCGCAGATACAAACAGCCATTCGCAATCGCGGGCGTGGAACGACAGCCTTCACCAAGAGGCACACGACCCAGTTCCTGAAATTCCTTTTCTGCCGCAAGTACGACAACTTCTCCGTCCATGGCGACAAGAAACAGCTTGTTGCCGGCGCGAACCGGAGAACTGGAATAGTTTCCGCCAATCCGTTTTTGCCAGTGAATCGTCCCCGAATCAAGATCCAGGCACGAGGCAATTCCGCCATCCGACACAAAAAACACAAGGTCACCGCGTGCCACTGCCGTGGGAACGTATGGCGCTTGGGTAGCAACTTTATAGGCGAGCGTGGCTTGCTTCCCATCACTTCGTGCCGCAACCAGGTACGTGCCACCCCCGCCCGATCCGGTACTGCCGAAAATCAAATCCTTTTTGACGACCGGCGAACTGACAGTCCGTTTGTCGAACAAGACGTTTGACCACAATTCTGTTCCAGTCTGAAGATCAAGAGCGTACATCCCGTCCCCGGTGCTGATCGAAACAAGTTGTTTCGGGCCCTCTTGCGGCTGGAAGATCGCCGGGACTGAATAGCAGGTACTGACAGTCTTACGTGGAGTCCGCCAACGCGCCTCGCCCGTTTTTCGGTCGAATGCCATCATGAAGCTTTGAGGCAGCGGATCGGTGCTTCGAGGGTCGGGCAACTCTTGTGAATTCGACACGATGACCAGGTCGTCCAC
>JBAXBD010000370.1:0-6389 GCA_037142165.1 Schlesneria sp.
AAATTGACAGGTACCGGTAAGAACCCGCTGACAGCCTCCCAGGTCGAAGCGATGCTCGCCGCCGCGAAAGAAGTCGTTTCCGGCAAGTTTGATGCCGAATTCCCTGTCGATGTCTTCCAGACAGGCTCGGGAACGTCGAGCAACATGAATATCAACGAAGTAATCTCAAACCGGGCGATTGAAATCACGGGCGGAAATCGCTTCGAAATGAAGAAGCCGATCCACCCGAACGATCACGTAAATATGGGGCAAAGCACGAACGACACATTTCCAACCGCAATTCACGTTGCTGTCGGATTGTCGATTCATCAGTCGCTGATCCCTGCCCTGCAGCGTTTTTCTGAGGTCCTCGCAGACAAGGCGAAGCAATGGGACAAGATCATTAAGATTGGCCGGACTCATCTTGCTGATGCAACACCCTTGCGACTCGGCCAGGAATTCGGCGGATTCGCTCGGCAGCTACAGTTGAGCGTCGGGCGAGCCAAACAGGCATTGCAGGCCGTATTGGAACTTCCCGTCGGGGGAACGGCGGTGGGAACTGGAATTAATACACACCCGGATTTTGCACGCCACACCTGCGCGGCTCTGGCAAAAGAAACCGGCGTTCCCTTCGTCGAGGCGGTCAATCATTTTGAAGGAAACGCTCAGCGTGACGGGCTTGTCGAATGCCACGGTCAATTGCGTGCCATCGCGACAACTCTCTTCAATGTATCGAACAATATTCGCTGGCTCGGCTCCGGACCTCGTTGCGGCTTTTATGAAGTCATGCTTCCCGATCGTCAACCAGGAAGTTCGATTATGCCGGGTAAAGTGAACCCGGTGATGTGCGAAAGCTTGATGCAGGTCGCCGCCCGAGTCATTGGGAACGACCAGACGGTAGCCTTCAGCGGCGCAACAGGCGGCCAGTTTCAGTTGAATATCATGATGCCGATCATGGGCCATGCAACACTGGAGTCGATCGCTTTGATGGCGCAAGGAACAACCGCCTTCATCGATTTGTGTGCACTCGATATGGAAGCCAATCCCGATGCCTGTGAGGCAAGCGTCGAAAAGAGTCTCGCCATGGTGACCAGCCTCAATCCTTTCGTCGGATATGAAAAGGCTGCAGCACTCGCCAAAGAAGCATTCAAGAGCGGCAAGACGATCCGCCAACTCTGTCGTGATCAGAACATCCTTCCCGAAGATCAACTGACCAAAGCGCTTGATCCTTGGAGTATGACAGAACCACACGCATGATGATTTATCGGCACTGTCCTGCCAGTTGACTTTTTTAGATCGTGTGAAATGGGACTTCTCGCCGGCACAATTTTTGATCGACCACCACACTGTGAACGGTGCGATCAACCAGAAACCGACTGCAAATGCCCGCCTGAAACCGCCAGGCGGGCGATTGTCGCTCCACAGCGGCAGACGGCAACGTTGTCGACGGAAAAACGAAAAAAAGGAAAACTGGTGACTGCGATCCGTGGACTGGCTGCGGCAGATAACGATTTGCCAGCGTTACTGACCAAGCTGAAAAACACCTGTGGCGCAGGGGGGACAATCGACGGAGACATGATCGAAATTCAAGGTGACCAGACCGAACGCGTCCAGAAAGCGCTTCGTCAATTGGGATACCAGGTTCGATGAAGTTGTGCCAACCAGCAACCTTGTAGCGCGCCTTTAAAACAAAGCGATGAAACAGACGATGTCGCATCCCTACCGCACGATACCTGAATTGTTCGATCTGCAGACCGGTGGACCTCTTGTCCGTATCCCGCATCAACTGGATGTTCCGTTTACAGCGAGAGTTCGGTCACTGGTAGATACAGCCGAGTTCCAGCGGCTGAGACAGATTACTCAGTTGGGTCTTGCTGCACGGATTTATCCAGGAGCCACACATACTCGATTCGAACATGCCTTAGGTGTCTTTCACAATGCGTTGAAATATCTCTGGCAGTTGGGAAAAGACGAGCGTTTCGCGATGGCGGTCAGCCCTCACCAGGCTGAAGTCCTCATGGTCGCATCACTCCTGCACGACTTGGGTCACTGGCCGTTTTGCCATCCTATCGAGGACATGGGGCTGGCAGACCTTCCGCCGCACGAGCAGTTTGCCGCGGAATTTCTAGCCCCCGATCGCGAGCTTGGCCAGGTGCTTCGTACCGAGTGGGGTATCGAAGCAGATGAGATTCTAGATGTACTTGTATCGAAGACAAACACGCCGACTCTTCGGCTCATGCGATCGATCCTTTCAGGGCCAATCGATATCGACAAAATGGACTATCTCGAACGTGATAGCCTGCATGCCGGTGTCCCCTACGGCCGAAATTTTGATCGGGCCCGACTGATTCAATCACTGCTCGTCAATGAAGCCGGAGACGGGCTCGCAATCAGCTCGAAAGGGAAAACAGCCGCAGAGTTGATGGTCTTTGCCCGCTATGTCATGTTCAGCGAGGTTTATTGGCACCACGCAGTCCGTTCAGCAACGTGCATGTTTGCCCGAAGCTTCTTTGAATTGCATCAATCGCTTGATCTGAAGACGTTATTTCAGCAGAGCGAATTCGATGTCATTCGCCAGCTGAGAAATTCCAGTACCGGAACGGTTGTCGCATCGCTACTTGACGGCCTGTTCGGTCCAAAACGACGCTTGCACAAACGTGTCCTTGAACTCAGTCTGTATCAAACTCCGGACCTTTACCGACAGATCGCCGGGCGACCCTACGCCGATTTAATGAATGTCGCCAAACGACTTTCGGAACGTGTTGCTCGTGAACTTTCGTGTCACGTCGAATCAACCGACCTCTTGATCGATGCACCTCCGCTACACAAAGAGGTCGAGTTCAAAGTGGACATTTATCACCCGAAAGAGAAGCGATATCACCCCCTGAGCCAGGTATCACCTGTCGTGAATGCACTGGCTCGCACCCAATTCGACGATTATGTCAAACGAGTCCGCTTGTTTGCAGAACCGACACTTGCCAGACAACTTTCCGGTCGCAGCGACTTCGTCAACTGGTTGACTGACGCAGCGACTCAGTAATGAGATTACTCGCCACGTAGTGTTGACACGATCGGAAGCCGAACCGCCGCCCGAACAGCGAATGCCGCGGCTAACATTCCCGTAGCAAACACGAGTGCCAGTAATGCAGCCAGCGACCGCCATGGAAGATCGGCTCCCTGACTGAGAAGATTCGGAGAGGTCGCCAGCAACGCCGATCCTGCACCAGCGATCAAACCCCACAAGAGAATGAAGGCGTTCTCCCAAAGGACAAGTGAAGCGACGCTGCGCTCACGAAAACCAACAGCTCGAAGTAACGCCAGTTCGGTTTGGCGCTCAAGTACATTACGCAGCATCACCGTTGCCAACCCAAACGTGCCCAGTAGCAAACCCAGGCCACCAAGCGTCTGAAACGTCGACAAATACGTGTTCTGCACCGAAAGGAATCGGGCCAGTCGTTCGGAAACAGGCTCGGCATCAAAGCCATATTCCGCCAGTTCGGTCTCAAGAAATGAGGCTGCGACCTCGGCCTGTTCCGGCGGGACTTGGATCAGAAAGTATTGAAACCCCTTCTGTTCGGGATAGACCTTGAGAAAGTCTACTTCGGACATGACGAGGACTCCCTGAAACACGCTGTCCTGGAACATCCCCTTAACAACCAACTCGTGCTGCGGATTCTCTTCATTGGGGACAACAATCGTCGCGCCAACACCTTTATGAAGCGAATACATCAGAGTATTCATATCTCCCAGCACCGGGATGGTAGCTGTCAAATGACGACCGTCTACCGGCAAAGCAGATGTCAGGGATGTTGTTGATGAGGGTAACTTCTGTTGAGCCAGATCACGCCAGGAGCCTGATGCGAACGCAAATCGACCTTGCTCAATCAAAGATTCAGGCGCACCAAGGATCGTGGGAACCCTGGTTTGATACAGATTCAAACAACTCGCGTCCTCACCTGGCTTAACCCGGAACGGCACGACGCTCATGGAGGCCAGTGCTTTCGCTGCTGGCGAACCATCTGGAGGGTTGAGCTGCAGTTTCTGACGACCCTCCGCCGTGTTGATGTCGTAGAGCACAGGACTGCTCGATTCAGCAACTAATACAAAACCTCCGTTTCCGGAATTTTTGACGGGACGATCTCCCGTCGGATCGTGACGGAACGCAGCCACGGTCACGATCAGAAATGTTGCGGTGGCGATCATACCGGCAGTCATCACCGTTCGTTGACGCTGCCTGGAGGCGTTCCGTAATCCCAGCCGTCCCTGACCAACGAAACCCGATCCTCGAACAGCGACGCCCCCATCAAGCTGTAGCCAGGCAGACAGGAATGATAGCGACGCAATCAACAAAAGAATGCCAATCCCAAAGAAGGCTCCCGCCGCAGGAACGACTCCGATTGCAACAGTCGCGATAAGAGCTCCAGCCAGTACCGTGCAGATCATGGCTCGGCGCATGACTTTTTGGCCACGAGCTTGCTGCGTTGCCAAGTCAACCTCCTGCTCGGTGACGCCAGCCAGTTGCTCACGAAGACTCAATCGTTTCAATTGACGCAATGCCCACCAGATGGAAACCACAGCGGCAATAACCGCAATCAAAAAGCCGATGACGAGGCTTGGCGGCCAGACTTCCAGAATCAGGTTTTTTGTTCCCACGGCATCGAGCCACCAATGAGTCAGGCCGTAAATCATCAGTTTTGCATAACCAATGGCCAGGACAGTACCGATCAGTCCACCTGCCACAGCAGTCGCAAATCCTTCGGTTAACATCTGTCGGCGCACCTGGTTCCCTGTGAAGCCGATAGCACCGAGCAACCCCAGATCACGCACTCGCTGTTCGATCCCCAGCCGGAACAATAGCCCGATCAGGATCATCGCTGCGATGATCAGAAACATGCTGAATCCAAAGAACAAACCCGCGAACGGAGTTGTACCGCTTGCCGCCAGAAGGCCGATCGCTTTGACAGGTTGAAACTGCAAACCAACATCGGCAGCGTTCATGTGCTTCAACAGGTTTTGAGAAAACTGTTCGTTCAGTCCCTGCAATGACTGCTGACGCTCAGTCAGATTAACATTCTTTTGAGCCATCCTGAGTGATGTCAACGAGCCGTAACGACTCGGCCAGAGTTTGATCGCTGTTTTCAAAGGCATGAAGAGCTTCGGAGTCGCCTTGTAGCTATTCCAATACTCGTCGTCACGAGGGGTGACGGCATCGAGATCCATGGGAAAGGGCTGGTCCCAATCCGCCAGTGAGTCCACATCGGTTATCCCCTTGACCTCGGGGGTCAGCGTCCGATCGACAGCCGCCCCCGTCATAGCAACAATGCCTCGAACAGTGACGGATCGCTCAAGCTCCGGCAATTCACCTCTCGACCCGATCGTGTGGTAGGTGAAATTGATCCTGTCTCCGACTTTGGCTTGTAAGTCGGTCGCCAGGAATTCGTTCAGAATGACATCATCGTCGCCCAGGGATGTCGGCTTGTCCCCGATGAATTCGAACCCTCCAAACGGCGTCCCGTCCCATTCCAGCAGATCGAGCCCAGCCACCGTCGAGTACATCGAGTATCCCGGTCGCTTGCCAGGCTCATAGACCTTCGGATTCCACAGTTTGTTGGCAAGGTAGACCATCACCGGAGCTGTTGTCAGATCCATTTGACGGGCGGTTTCTCGGGCAGCCTCGGCCAGTTTGTCCTCCAGAATCATCTGTTCCGATTCAAGGACAATCCCACCCGACGCCTTGTTGTTGACCAGACGCAAATTCAAATCCGCCAAGGTCCAGTTTCGTGTCAGCATGTCCTTCAGCAAATTTCCTTGATGCGCCGTTTCAGCGTTTGTTGGAATATCGGCAGTCAACTGCTTTGCCGATGTGAAACCTGAACCAGCCTTGGTGCCCCGACTATTGAACAGGGCATTGACCCGAGCAACCCTCCCTGAGGGATCTCGCTTGCTCGGTTTCACTTCTTCCAAGTCCAATCGCTCCTGCAACACGTGCAGATCCACAAACGCATTTAAAGGCAGAGCTTGCGTGGGTTGCAGACCGAGTCGCGCCAGCCCCGTCGATTCCGGTGCGATCGCGGTCACCGTCAGCGTGATTTCCTGCGAGTCATTGTCTTTCTTTCCCATCAAAGTATCGCGAGGAACAGCACTGGGAATTTCGATCCACAGCGTCACCTCGTCACCGACTTTCGCTCCGACAGATTCGGCGGCGCGAGCATTCAGCACGACCCCCGCTTGAGCAGGGCGGACAATGTTGTCTGTTTCAACCAACGACCAGGCTCGATCATCAAACCCATAGACATTGACCTTTCCCGCCCGACGGATCGAGTTGTTCACCTTCGATTGCAGCCCCGCCTGCATCACAATCGCCGGAGCGATAACACCGATCGATGCGTCCGCCGCCAGCTTCCCATTCC
>JBAXBD010000371.1:0-6388 GCA_037142165.1 Schlesneria sp.
TTATTAGGCAGGCTTTCGTCGGGAAAGCATTCGAGCAACAACCCGGTGAAGGAACCTGCGGGCAATCGAGCAACAATGGTGTAAGTGTCGTGTGCTGGATTTTCTCCACTGGCCAGATACGTCCCGTCTGCCAGTTTTGTGAGTGTTGCTCCCGCTTCCGATTTCACCTCGGTGGGCTGAAGTGGCGACCAGACCGTTCCGCTGTTATCGGCCAGCTTGGCTTTGAAGGACGGCTCCCAGGCGGCGATGTATTCCGGAAGCTTTTTTGTTTCATCGGCGATAAGCGTTTCTGCCAATTTGACGTCACGATCAATCTTTGCGATCGCCAGGGCTTGCTCTCCGGTCGGGACGGCCACAACTGGATCGGTGTTTTTCGATTCCCCCTGCAGCGTTCCGCTTTCCGGGACATTATTGAAGAAGGCGAAGAGCTGATAAAAGTCTCGCTGAGTGATCGGGTCGTACTTATGGTCGTGACAGCGGCAGCAATTGAGTGTCAGCCCCAGCCACGTCATTCCAGTCGTCTCAACGCGGTCGATGACCGTTTCGACTCGCCATTCTTCGGCAATGATTCCACCTTCACCATTCAGTCGATGATTGCGATTAAAGCCGGTCGCCACAATTTGCGATCGGGTCGCGTTCGGTAACAGGTCACCCGCGAGTTGTTCGATCGTGAATTGATCGAATGGCAAGTTGTCGTTGAACGCATTAATGACCCAGTCCCGCCAGGGCCACTGGTAGCGACTGCTGTCGACTTGAAAACCATTGCTGTCGGCATATCGAGCAAAATCCAGCCACTGCTGCGCCATTCGCTCGCCGTATCGAGGCGACTTGAGCAATCGGTCGACAACGTGCTCATAAGCGTCAGGCGACCGGTCGTTCAAGAATTCGTCGACTTCCGCAGGTGTCGGTGGCAATCCCGTCAGATCGAGTGACACTCGGCGAATCAATGTCGTCTTGTCCGCTTCCGGAGCATGTGCGATCCCCTCACGCTCCAGCCTCGATCGAATAAATGCGTCAATCGGATTCAAGGTTTCAGGTTCGGCGGACGCGATCTTCGGTAAGTCAGGCCGAACAGGTGGAATGAAAGCCCAGTGCCCCTGATACTCAGCTCCTTCTGCAATCCACTGTTTGATCAGTTCGATCTGCTTCGGCGAGATCGTCTTACCCGATCCCTGCGGAGGCATACGTAGATTGGCATCATCCGAAATCAGCCGTTTGATGAGTTCACTCGCCTCAACATTTCCAGGACTAATCGCCGCCACACCTGATTCCGCGGGCTTCAATGCCGACTCTTTCTCATCCAGTCGCAATCCCGATTTCCGCTGTTTGTCATCAGGCCCATGACATTGAAAACAAGCATCCGACAAGATTGGCCGAATATCCCGATTAAACGAAAGGCGATCTGCGGCATTGACCATTTGAGCAGACAGCAACGCCGCGAGGACAAAAACGAGTCTACGTATCATCCAAGACTCTGAGCGAACAGATAACATCGGGCACCCTCAAGATCGAATCGAATATCTTTGATCCGATTCATTTTAGACACTGCACCCTCGTTGAGGCACCCTCGGGGAAGGGAATTTTTCGACCGGAACCGATAGAAACCAGCGAGAAGGTTTCGTGTCTAAGGCGTTTCTGAAGACGCATTTGGCGTGAGCATCCGCATTGATGCTCGGGTTATTTTGTCCTGCAGCGCGAAACCTGTCAGTCAGATCCCATCAATAACGAGAGAAATTTGCGCTATTCGATGATCCGAACCAAGGCAGGCCACGTTGGCAGCAAAAGAATTGTAAGTGCAACGTAATCATTCAGCACGGAAATCCTCGCGTGACCCGTTAGTTAAGGGACACTTTTTCCGCAAAAGTTCTCTGAACTTTACTGACTAGATCAATCGCGATGACATTTCCCTTTCCGCGTATCGAAACCGACTTTTAAGGTGCCAGTCATGACTATTGCCTTGTCGTTTGTTTGTGGCCTTTTTGCCTGGTTCTTCGTTCGGTACGTGCTGACCGGCTTCTACATTATCGATCAGAACCAGCGGGCTGTCGTGACCAGCTTTGGTCGTGCTCATCGATTGGGCCATGCAACAACGAGTGACTTACCAATCGCAGACAGCCTGGACGACGAAGAAAAACAGCGGTATGCGTATCCGCAGGTACGAGTTGTCCAGCCAGGTTTCTATTGGAAATGGCCTTGGCAGTATGTTCACCGGGTTTCGATTGCGACCGGGACGACGAATATGGCATATGATCCGGATAATCCGCGTGCCAACCAGGATGGAACAATTCTCGAGGCGGTGACCAAGGATCAGTTGAATATTGGACTCGACGGACAAATTCGGTATCGCGTTTCTGAAGCGAATCTGTATGCGTATATCTTCGGAGTCAAAAAGCCGCTCTCGCACGTGATGGGTTACTTTGTTTCCGTTCTGCGTGAACGAATCGCCAATTTCGAAGCCCCACCCGTCGCGTTTGTTCCCGCCGCTACAGGGACGACCCTTCAACGCGATAGCGATACCCCTATTCTGAACCCGTCGTTCGACGCGCATAAACCGGCAGTGCCGGGCGACGCGCACGAACCGGCTGCACCGGTGTCATATGGGGTTTCGATAAATGATTTGAGGAAGAATTTACGTGATCTGAACGAGCACATGGATAAGGAATGTCAGTCGTCTGCCGCTCGTTATGGGATGGTGCTGGATGCGTCGCTGATTACCGGGATCGATCCGCCTCCGGAAGTGGAATCGGCTCTGGCGGCGATTAATACGGCTCATAATCAGGTTTCGTCGGATATCAGTCTGGCTCAGGCGGCCGCCGATCAGAAGATCGTGCAGTCGAAACGAGCGGTTGAGATTGAGACATTGAAAGCTCAAGCCGAAATTGAACCGCTGGAACGAATGGCGACTCAGTTGGAAGCGTTAAAACAGAGTGGACCAGGCGTACTGAAGTCTTACGTGCGGAATGTCAAAATGTCCTTGTTCGGACGATCTGAACGAGCTTTTGTGGAGGTGCAGTCATAATGTTCTTCCCAGTATTTATGGCGACGTTTATTGGTTCATTTGTGCTGATTCCGCTCTTGTTCGCAATGGCTCGGTTATTTGGTGTTTACGCCATCGTGCATGAGCGTCGTTGTCACGTCTATGTCCTGTTCGGCAAGGTATTGGCCCGGATTGAAGAGCCTGGTCTCTACTTCCTCTGGCCGATGATGGGCTGGAAAGCCTTGATCGTGAACTGGTTGGGGACGGGTTATGTCCTCGACATGCGGTTGGACCAGGTTTACCTGCGAAGTGCTCCTGTCAATTCGGAAGAAGGAGCACCGATGGGGATCGGGATCTGGTACGAGATGTATATCAGCGACCCGGTCTCGTACCTGTTCAAGAATACTGATCCACGAGGTTCGCTGTCGGCGAACGTGGGGAACTCAACCGTCCGGTGTCTCAGTAATCTGCCGCTGGCCGAGATGATGGTGAACCGGCATGGAATGAGTCGTACCGTTCGCGACGAAGTCTCGCCAAAGTCGCACGAATGGGGTTACCGGCTGGGATCGGTCTACATCCGCAAAGTCCATTTCCGTGACCTGGAAATGATCCGACAGATTGAAAGCAAGGTGGTCAATCGCTTGCGTCAGGTGACGTCGGCCATCAAGCAGGATGGAGCGAATCAGGTGAGCATTATCACCAGCACTGCCGACCGGAAAGCGGCGATCGAGTTCGCGAAAGCTGCAGCGATCAGGCCCGAACTGGTTGGCGAAGCGTTGCAAAAGATCTGTCGAGATCCGGAAACCTCGGAAGCGTTATTCTCGATATTGGAAACTCAAAAGCTGCTGGATGGGAAATCCAAGTTGACTTTGGTCCCGCAGAGGGGAGGATTGTTGACTGATCTGCTGGCCGCAGAGCAGAATAAGGATGTTCCAAACAATCCGTAACAGTTGCAGCCTTGATGATAAGCACGTTTGAAACTCGTGTCTGTTGCCTGATGATTCGCAGGTGACGGACTCGAGTTTCAAGTCGTGCTGGAGTTGAGAAATTGAATAGACCGGCGATGCAGTACGTTCGATGTGTCCCGATATGGTTGTCAGTTTTTGTCAATCGAAAATGGCGAGCGACAAAACGTAGCATGGGCTTCAGCCCGTGCGGCTCGACATTTTGTGGTGGCTGGAAGCCCCCACTACGAGGACTGGTTTGTTTCGGACTAATCGTCGGTTTGCGTGCCGCGGCAAACGCGGCCTCCCCGGATCTGGATTTCAATCGCGACATCCGTCCGATCCTTGCCGAAAGTTGTTTCTATTGCCACGGGCAGGATGCGAACAAGCGTCAGGGCGATCTTCGGCTTGACTTACGCGATGCGGCAGTGAAAGCGGGGGCGATCGTGCCGAGCGATGCGGCGGCCAGTTTGCTGATCAAGCGGATTCACTCGGACGATCTCGAACAGTTGATGCCTCCACCAAAGTCGAATCGGCACTTGTCACCCGAACAGAAACAACTGCTCGAACGATGGATTTCTGAAGGGGCGGCCTATCAGTCGCATTGGGCTTTCGTGACTCCCGTTCGCCCGGCAGAACCCGCTGTCAAACAGATGGATTGGGTACGGACATCGATCGACCGATTTATCTTAGCGAAGCTGGAATCCTTAGGTTTTCGACCGTCTGTCGAAGCGGATCGACCGACGTTGATTAAGCGGTTATCGATCGATCTCACTGGTCTTCCGCCATCACCAGAAGAGGTTGAAGCCTTTGTGGCGGATACAGGCGAACGTGCCTACGAAAACGTCGTAGACCGTCTGCTGGCAAGTCCTCACTATGGCGAGCGGATGTCGCTCAGTTGGCTGGATGCCGCTCGTTATGCCGATAGCAATGGCTTTCAGCAGGATGGCGACACCTGGCAATGGATCTGGCGAGACTGGGTCGTTCGGGCTTTGAACGAGGATCTTCCGTTCGACAAATTTACCATCTGGCAACTTGCGGGTGATTTGTTAACTGACGCGACCACGGACCAGAAGATCGCCAGTGCATTCAACCGGAATCACTTGCTGAACGGCGAAGGGGGAGCGATTGCCGAAGAACAACGGTTCGTCAACCTGTTTGATCGCATGGATACAACCGCGACGAACTGGCTGGGGCTGACGATGGCCTGCGTACAATGTCATGACCACAAGTACGACCCCATCACGATGCGTGACTATTACAGTCTGATGGATGCGTTCAATCGAGTTCCCGAGAGCGGTACACCGCAATATTTCTCGTCGCGAATTCGAGTTGCTGCCCCGTTTATTGAACTTCCGACGGACGAGAACAAGGCGCATATCGCCAATCTGGAATCGCAGATTTCCGCAGCGAGTGGCGATGCGAAGCTCGCGACAGATTCAGCCTTTGAAGGCTGGCGAACCGGTCTGTTTGCCGATGGCAAGCCCGCAGAAGGGAACGGGCTGCCTGACGCGCTCACAGCCGTTTTGCGTAAGCCTGAAGGGGAAAGAACTGAAGACGAAAAGAAGTCGATCGATCCGGGACTAAGAAAATATTTTGATGAGAAAGTTCGGTCGACACTGGTTGGAAAGATACCGGCGCTGGCCAGGCATCAGGATCTGACGCTGCAATTGGCCAACTATCGCGCCGACCGGCTTCCTCGATTGATGGTGATGAGTGATGCCAGCCCGCGTGAAACTAAGATCCTGAATCGAGGGGAATACCTGTCACCGACCGAAAAGGTTTCGTTCGCCACCCCGGCCTTCCTGCCGCCGCTTCCCGCCGGTGCACCGGCGAATCGACTGGGGTTTGCTCAATGGCTGGTTGCTCCTGAACATCCCCTGACCGCTCGCGTGCAGGTCAACCGCATGTGGCAACACTTCTTTGGTACCGGAATTGTCAAGACGGCCGAAGACTTCGGAGTTCAAAGTGAGTACCCGATTCATGGAGCACTACTTGACTGGTTGGCGGTTGAATTCCGCGAGAAGGGCTGGAGCATGAAGACAATGCACAAGCAGATCGTCATGAGCGCCACCTATCGGCAGTCGAGTCGAGTCACTCTGGAGCACCGTGCTCGCGATAGCGACAACCGCTTGTACTCACGAGCAACCCGAATGAGGATGCCGTCGCTGTTGTTACGAGACTGGGCGCTGGCGGCTTCGGGCCTCTTGGAGCCTCGTGTAGGTGGCTCGCCCGTTTATCCGTATCAACCGGATGCGGTCTGGGAAGCGTTAGCCATTACAAAAGAACGGGATTTTACTTACCCGGCGTCAAGCGGAAGTGATCTCTATCGACGTAGTCTTTATACGTTCTGGCGTCGTACCGTGAACCCGGCGAATATGTTTGATACGTCGAACCGGCAGACCTGCCGCGTTCGATCGGCGATGACCAGTTCTCCACTGCATGCACTGACGACACTGAATGATCC
>JBAXBD010000372.1:0-6377 GCA_037142165.1 Schlesneria sp.
CCTTCTGACATGATGGACGGGCGGATCGGAGCAATCCGGGCAGCTCTCGACGGGGCGGGCTTCGAACATGTTCAACTGCTGGCGTACGCAGCCAAGTACGCATCGGCCTTTTACGGCCCATTCCGTGACGCTGTCGGTTCTGCAACCAGTCTCGGCCAGGGAGATAAGCGAACGTATCAGATGGACCCGGCGAACGGAGACGAGGCGCTCCGCGAAGTCGCCCTCGACATTACCGAGGGGGCAGATATGGTGATGGTCAAACCGGGTATGCCCTACCTGGATATTGTCCGCCGCGTTAAAGAGACTTTCGGGTTGCCGACCTTTGCATATCAGGTGAGTGGTGAATACGCGATGATTGCTGCAGCAGCGCAAAACGGATGGCTCGATCGATCAAAGGCAATGCTTGAAAGTCTGCTGTCGTTCAAGCGAGCGGGAGCGGATGGCGTTCTGACATACTTTGCGATTGAAGCGGCAGAGGCCTTGCAATCAACGGCGATGCGTCATTAGACCTGACGTTGAAGACGAGATTACGGTCTTTTCTGAGTGTTCTTTTTCTGTCTTGTTTTTGATGGCTTCCGAATTTTACTGAGTTTTTGACAGGAGTTGAACAAAATGATGCGAGTGGCCGTCATCGGCGCGAAGGGGCAATTGGGTAGTGATCTTGTTGCTCGTTTGGGAGCGCAAGCGATTCCCCTTGGGCATAACGAGATCGATATTTCGGACGCAGCAAGTGTCGCGAGCGCCCTTGATCGAGAGCGGCCCAGCGCCGTCATCAACTGCGCGGCTTACAATTTTGTCGACAAGGCCGAATCCGAGCGAGATGCAGCGATGATGACGAATCGTCGCGGGCCCGGACTGCTTGCCGACTATTGCCGGGAACACGACCTGAAACTGGTCCATGTTGGTACCGATTACGTTTACGACGGTCGAACGGGCAAGACCCCCTGGACCGAACAGGACGAACCCCTTCCGATCAGCACCTATGCCTTAAGCAAATACTCGGGAGAGCAACTTGTTCGAGCACATTGTCCGCGACATTTCGTGATAAGAACGTGTGGTCTCTACGGTCGAAATGCGATGCACGGCAAAGGGAACTTCGTCGAAACGATGCTGCGACTAGGGCGTGAACGACCGGAATTACGGATTGTCGGAGATCAGAGGTGTACCCCAACTTCCACGGCAAATCTCGCATCGGCCATTCTCGATCTCGTGAAGACAGATGAATATGGCCTGTATCACGCCACAAACTCTGGTAGCTGTTCCTGGTTCGAATTTGCCTCCGAAATCATGAAAATGGCCAGCCTCCGGGCCACGGTCAGCTCGATCACAACAGCGGAATACGGTGCAAGAGCCCGTCGTCCAAGCTATAGCGTGCTGGATTGTTCCAAGTTAGAAAAAGTTCTTGGATGGAAAATGCCCTCCTGGCAGGAGGCTCTGGGGCGTTATCTGACCGAACGCAAGCAATAGACTTTGGATTGAAAGAGACGACTCAATTCCGTTGGGTCTTGTTGAATAAAGCAATCAGTCGGGCTGAGCGGAATGTTCGGAAGAAGCCGCGCAAAGTCTTCTTACGCGGCAGATCTTGCCTATGTGATTCAAGCTACGTACCCGTTAACGTCGATGGCAGTGGGCATCTTGAAATGTCCTCACTTTCTGATCAACCAACCGGGAGCGTTAGCCGATGTTCGTTCCGACCGAATCCCAGGGTCCCTCGTTTTCGAAGATTCGCCTGATCGATCACGCGATCAAGCGCATGAAGCATAATCTCGTGGCACATCTTGAGCAGGAATCACGACTGCATCGCTTGTTTGCGGTCGGTCAGGAAAAATGGTTGTCTCAGTGCGAACAGTTGCGAAACCGAATCGATTTGCTGGAAGCTCGAATTTCCCCGTGGATGACAGAACCGGTTGATCGACCGCGACTTGCTGTGATTCCTCATCAGGAAGAATCCGCATGAAGCGCGATCGCTGGTCATCCGTCGCGTGACGGCTACACTACCATGTAGTGTCGTGCGTAACGAGTTTACCAATTGTACGGCCTGTGGCGGCCGTCCGCTCGTTTGCGTCATCCGTCCCGCGTGGAGTTGCTCCAATGAGACTGTTCGCTGCGTCCTTGATTGCTGGTGTCGTTGTCGCCATGGCATCGGTGTCGGCTATTGCTGAAGAAAAGAGTTCCAAAGTGCTCGATCACAAGATGAAGGCAATTGACGGCAAAGAAGTGAATCTTGCCGAAAAGTACAAAGGAAAAGTTCTGCTCGTGGTGAACGTCGCCAGCCAATGCGGTGCGACACCTCAATACAAACAACTTGAAGGTTTGCAGGATACGTATCACGAAAAGGGTCTGGAAGTCGTCGGTTTTCCGTGCAATCAATTCGGTGGTCAGGAACCAGGCAGCGAAGAAGAAATCGTCAAATTCTGCAAGACGAAATACGATGTCTCGTTTGATCTTTTTACCAAGATTGATGTGAACGGCGAAAAGGCTGCTCCAATCTATAAGCAGTTGACGGCAAAAGATGGTCCGATTAAATGGAACTTTGAAAAGTTTGTCATCGGACGCAACGGCGAAGTTGTCGCCCGGTTCCCCACTGCGACAAAGCCAGACGCACCTGAAGTCGTGAAAGTGATCGAAGCCGAACTTGCCAAGTCGGCAAAGTAATTTTGGTCGAAACAGATGCAGATTTGGAAATTCGAGCTTGAGCTTGATTCCAGACTAAACACTTCAGAACCCCTCTCGTATGATACGACAGGGGTTCTGGCATTTTATTCGGCGAGAAGGTGACAGCCTCGGAGTAATCGAGAATGGATTCAGTTCAAACGATCTTAGCGCAAATCGGCTTGAGGAATGAATTGCACGCCGTTTGGATCGGCGATATGGAACTCGCCGGCTCCGGTAGTACGTTGCAGTGTCGCTCGCCAATCGACAGTTCGCACATGGCGACGCTGGTATCTGCATCGGCACACGACGTGAACCAGGTCATCTCAGCCGCTGGCGAATGCTTCATCACATGGCGAGTCATGCCCGCCCCGCAACGAGGCGAGTTTGTGAGGCGTGTTGGAAATCGATTCCGGGAATTGAAATCAGATCTTGCTGCCATCATCTCATGGGAAGCCGGTAAGATTACCCAGGAAGCTTCAGGTGAAGTTCAGGAAGTCATCGACATTTGTGATTTTGCGGTGGGACTCAGTCGCCAGCTTCATGGCCTGACAATTGCCAGTGAACGGCCTTACCATCGATTGGCTGAACAGTGGCATCCGCTGGGGACGGTTGGTGTCATCACGGCGTTTAATTTTCCGATGGCGGTTTGGGCCTGGAACGCCGCGCTGGCCTGGGTCTGTGGTAACCCTGTCATCTGGAAGCCGTCGGAAAAAACGCCCCTGTGCGCCTTGGTCTGCCAAGCGGTCGTCGCATCTGTGCTGCGCGAAATGCCCGAGATTCCCAAGGCTGTGTCGTCAGTGATCGTAGGACTGAAAGACGTTGGCGAGTGCTTGTCGGACTCCCCTGCTGTACCTCTGGTTTCCGCGACAGGATCGACTGCCATGGGTCGCGCTGTTGCTCAGCGTGTCGCTTCCCGGCTTGGACGATCGCTGCTGGAACTGGGGGGCAACAATGGAATGATTGTTACGCCGTCCGCAGACATCGAATTGACGATTCGAGCGATCGTATTCTCGGCTGTTGGTACATGCGGACAACGATGCACGACCCTGAGACGATTGATCGTTCACGAAAGTCTGGTGAAAGAAGTTATCAACAGGCTGACCCCAATCTATGAACGGCTTCCGATTGGCAACCCAATCGAATCGAAGACGTTGGTCGGACCGCTAATCGACGAAGCAGCATGGAAAGCGATGGATGCAGCACTGAAGCGAGCGGTCGCGGAAGGTGCCACGGTCCATGGTGGCCAACGATTGAGTCAGGGCGTTCCTGCGGGAGGCGTCTACGTCCAACCGGCCATTGTCGATTTTTCTCCAGTCAAATCTGATTCCACAAAGTCGTCAGGAAAAACTCAGAGTAGTGTCGTGCGAGACGAAACTTTTGCGCCAATTTTGTATGTGCAAAGTTACAAGACATTCGAAGAAGCGATCGCGATCCATAACGACGTTCCTCAAGGGTTGGCATCGTCGATCATGACGAGCGACATCAGCGAGGCTGAACGGTTCTGTTCTGCCGCCGGATCGGATTGCGGGATTGTGAACGTGAACGTCGGCCCCAGCGGAGCAGAAATTGGTGGCGCTTTCGGTGGAGAAAAGGCGACGGGAGGAGGACGCGAATCCGGTTCGGACAGTTGGAAGGCGTACATGCGGCGAACCACAAACACGATCAACTATTCCAAAGAATTGCCTCTCGCTCAAGGAATCCGTTTTGATTTGTGACCAGCAGCGAATTCAGTTCGCTGCCAACGCGTTAACCAGTCGATCAATTTCGTCTTTTGTCCGCGATTCCGTGACTGCAATCAGGACGCTTTGATTACGGTCTTCTGGAGTGAGCCAATCCAGTCCCGGGAAATGATTGAGGGCCGGACCGATATCAATATTGGCAGCGGCAGCCCGGCGGATTGCGACATCTGCACCATGGTGGTACTTCAACACGAACTCTTTGAAGAACGGCTTCGCGAACGACAATTCGCAGCCGTCAATCAGCTTCAACCGATCAGCCGCATAGTGAGCTTTACGGCAGCTCAATTCGGCAACCTCTTTCAGTCCCTGAGGTCCGAGCAGCGACAAATAGACTGTTGCTCGCAACGCCATCAAGCCTTGGTTGGTACAGATGTTACTCATGGCACCTGCACGACGAATATGTTGCTCGCGCGCCTGCAGATTTAGAAAAAAGCAGCGTTTGCCATTTCGGTCGACAGTTTCACCAATCAGTCTTCCCGGCATCTTTCGGACATATTGCTGGCGGCAAGCAAGAAGCCCGAGGTAAGGCCCGCCGAACTGCAAAGGCGTACCGAGAGACTGTCCTTCTGCGACGGCGATATCGGCACCAAGATCCCCTGGACGCTTGAGAATCCCCAAGCTCAGCGGATCAAAGCTGACGACGAGTAGTGCACCAGATTGACGGGCAAGCTTGCCAATGGCTTCGACGTCCTCAAGACACCCGAAGAAGTTCGGCTGTTGGACAATAATGCAGGCCGTCTGGTCGTCAACGACTTTCTCCAATGCGGCAACATCGCAAATACCCGATGACGTGGGAACGACCTCAAGGTTTGTCGTCTTGTTCGTCAGATAGGTTTTCAGTGTTGCGACGTATTCAGGATTGACCGAACCAAGACACACGACCCGACCAACTCGATCAGTACAACGCATGGCCATCAGGGCGGCTTCTGCGACTCCGCTACCACCTTCGTAAAGACTCGAGTTGGCGACATCGAGACCCGTGAGTTCCGCGATCATCGACTGGAATTCAAAAAACGCCTGAAGCGTTCCTTGACTGGCTTCGGCCTGGTAGGGGGTGTACGCAGTATAGAACTCGCCACGTGACGTCACTTCATCGACAACACTGGGGATAGAGTGGTCGTACGCCCCACCCCCCATAAAGCAGGCGCGAACTGATGATCCGATGTTTTTTGACGCCAAATCCCGTAAGTGCTGTTCAAGCTCAAGCTCGGTCAGTGCGACCGGAAGTTCCAACTGGCGATGCAGTTGAAGCTCTTTGGGGATTTCGTCGATCAGCGTCTGAAGCGAATCAACACCAATGCGTTCAAGCATCTGCTGCTGTTCATCGGGCGTACAAAACAAATAGGCCACTTGAGAATCCTTTTTCAGAACGAGGGGTTTGTTCAGACAACCGGTTCTGATTAATTAAGCAACGCTTGTTTTTGCGTTTCAGTGATCCGTCGCTTCGCAATGAGCCTTATATTGCGAGTGATCGAACAAGTTCGCCAACTCGGCAAGATTGGAGACGCGGACTTTGATCATCCAGCCATCGGCGAAAGGACTCGTTGTGAGCAGATCCAGCTCTGCCGGGATTGTTTTTCCATCAGGGCTGCGGCGTTCCGTCAGCCGATCGTTTTTTTCAATGACTTCACCGCTGAGCGGGGCATACAAATCGCTAACTGCTTTGACACTTTCCACTTCTCCAAACGACTTGCCTTGGACCAATTTGTCCCCAACAGCAGGAAGTTCGGCAAACACGAGGTCGGTCAGCAAATGGACAGCAAAATCGGTGATCCCGATTGTTGCAATGTTGCCTTCGATGCCCACCCATTCGTGAGTTTTCGAGTATTTGAGTTGGTCGGGATTCATTGGAAGACGACTCCGTTCGCAGTTTTGACTTCAGTTTGATCGTTGTTGCAGGAATGATAGTCAGCGAGATGGAGCCAACAACTGCGGGATCGACTGCAGGATCTTTTTAATTCGGTCCACCGAGACGATCATTAG
>JBAXBD010000373.1:0-6369 GCA_037142165.1 Schlesneria sp.
TGGTGGAGTTGTCACTGGTGTGCTTTTGACTTCACAACCAGAGAAAATCCCCGCTATCCCAATTGCTAAAAGCACCGCAGCAGATCGACAACCACTTCCATTAAAACTCATCACGAATTACTCCTCAAACCAATTTCCGAAACCTATTCAGAGAGTTGTTGCGGAAACCAGCGAATCTTTCAAACCCTGCAAACCCGATCAATCCTCGTATCATACGGGATTTTCGTTAAGATTTTGTGAACAACGGAACCGACCTGGTCGACCGATTCCATCCACGAGAAAGGCCAGCCGAGACATGTCTTTTTACGGGAATTCTGCGGTGTTGAGATCAGTGTTCTGAATTCTTAACCCCTTGATTTCTCTTAAGCCGCATGAAAAGACTTCCAGTAATTTTTGAAAATAGAAAACGTCGCGAACAACAAAAAGCGGTGCCATTGGGATCAACTCGACCACCAATGGCACTCGATGACACGTTGCCCGAAGAATGGGTCTGACCCCCGACCCGTCATTTGCTTTCGAGAAATCTGACGCCACCCATGGCGGGTCTGACCAATTTTTCAGGCAAACCCAACTCAAAGGCGTTTTTTAAATTCTCAGCGATAAAGAACTATTCTTTTTTCGCGGCGGCAAATGGCTGCAGGTATTCGGGGTTAAGCTTATCGCACGACCAGAGCAATCCACGTGTCACCATGTCCAGGTAACGTGGATCGCCAACAGTCTCTGAGTTGTGGCCCAATGTTGTACTGAAGACTCGGCCTTTGCCGTATTGATTTGTCCACGTCACGACGTAATCGTCCACTTTCTTGCCCGTGTCCTGACGACCGCGAGCCAACGGCTTTGCAGTCGGAAACAACTTGAGGTTGTTATAAAGCTCTTCGTTGACAGTCGTCCAGTTTTCGAGAGGCTTTGTCACAGGGTGATCTCGGTCCACAAACGTCACTTCAATTGGTTTCTGAGGTCCATGAGCGGCTGACTGGATTCCCACGAACTGGAACCAGTCATCTTTACCGGGAAGCCGGTAGCTGTGCATCGCACAATGCAGATTCACGGCTGGTAAACCATTCTTATGCGCATTCAGAATATTCTCGACATATTTTTGTTCGATGACATCCGAGCTGCACTCGTCATGCAGAATCACGTCGTATCCCTTTGACCATTCAGGGTTGTCATAAAGGTCAAACCGTGCCTTGGTACTGGTATCGGTCGAGTGAACTTGAGTCACTTCAACGTTCGCTCGTGATTCGATTCCCTTTTTGAGCAGATCCTTTTGCCCGTTGTAGTCATGACAGCAGCCACCGGTAATCAATAGTGCCTTCAATGGCTTGGGCCCGGCCTTTGACGCATCTTGAGAGAACGCGGAATCGGTCAGAAACACGCACGTCAGTACAAGAAACAAGCCGGAAAAAAGATGCTTCATCGGGGTTACTCCTGGTTTGAAAACGATGGAACGGAAATACGCGATACACAATCAACTTGAGTGAAGTGAACGATATGGTAGCCCAGCCCGAGACGCCTCGGACTTCACGAGATTTATCCGACAAGAAACCAAGGCGCAGCGATGGAATCGCTCGCCTCAAACATTTCGGAAACCTGATGATGCTGAAAATGTAGACGGACACTGTAAATGACGACCGCTACGATAATCAATGTCGCAAGCCCCAGAACTTGTTGTGCCAGCACCGGGTTTTTTCGAGCCACAACCTGAGTGATCACGCAGACCACCAAAGTCATCGAGGCTTTAAAGTAAGCCATCCCTGCCATTCCCCACCGATCCAGGAAGTATTTCGCGATCGGATTCGACTCGGTAAATCCCCCGTCGTCCCGCGTGAGAAGATAATATGTCATAATGACATCCAACGCGCTGACGACGACCAGAATCAGCGTTTCTTGAGGATGATAAAAGAACTCCTCAGGAGGGTCGGCTGACCGCTTCTTCGATGATTTTGAGTTACGTTTGGTCATGTTCGTATTTCATTCCCGTTTCGACCCGTGCGTGATCGCTCCATCGAAAGCCGCTGTTGATTCCCCTTGTTCTTACCCACGTTTTCCTCCATCCAAAAGTACCGTTTTCCGTCGCTGATAGCGATTAAAACGCGAAGAGTTTTTGCCACAGATGTACTCGGATTCACACTGATAAATTCAAAACAGGAAAATACACGTAAAGGAGTTTCTCAACCGTATTTAATGGGATTTGTTCCTCTTTATCTGTGTGGTTCCGCGTGCATCTGTGGCTGAACTCTTTTGAATTTATTCTGCTCAAATCGTTCTGCTTGATGGTTCTGTCGCGTTCCATCCCTCTGCCAATCTCCCATTCCCCCCTCTTCGCCCCAACAATTTGCCGATATCCTGGCCAGGGGGGCATCCCTTGCCGCAGTGCTTGCATTCTTTGAAGCGTTGTGCCAACTTCCCTCTTTCGTTCCTCAAGGGAAACTCAGTGTACTTGGTCCCCTCGCTGAAATCCGCGAGTATGGCCTTAAAAAATTGAAGCTGACATAGTGATGAATGGATTGGAAGTCACGAAACTGAAAAAGCGTTACGGGGACGTAACAGTCGTCGACGATTTAAGCTTTTCCGTCAAACAGGGAGAGGTCTTCGGCCTGATCGGCCCAAACGGCGCCGGCAAATCGACGACCATGATGATGATCATCGGACTGCTGAAATCGGACGGAGGTTCAATCAAGTTCGATGGCCAACTCTTTAATCCTCGCGATCCGGAAATGAGATGCCATCTCGGGATCGTGCCTCAGGAACTGGCGATTTATCCCGATCTGACCGCCGCACAGAATCTGCGATTCTTTGGTGGTCTGAATGGAGTTCGTGGTCAGCGATTGAACGATCGAGTCGATTATGTACTGCACCTGACGGGCCTGACCAAAAACGCCGACCACACTCCCAGCACATTTTCCGGAGGAATGTCTCGTCGACTGAACTTTGGAATCGCGCTATTGCATGAGCCTCGTTTTGTCATTCTCGACGAGCCAACCGTCGGAATCGATCCACAATCACGTTCAAACCTGTTGGATTGCGTCAAACATCTCAGCGAACAGAACGTCGGCGTTCTCTACGCGTCGCACTATATGGAAGAAATCGAAGCGGTCTGCAATCGGGTGGCCATCATCGACCGGGGCAAGCTGCTGAAAATGGGAACTCTGGACGAATTGCTCGACCGATCCCGAATGGACCTTGGTATTAAAGTGGCACAGCTTCCCCAGGATCTGATCACAAGGCTAGGCGACATTGCTACTGTCCACACGGACGGCGAAGGGGTTACGAGCATTTCAATTCGCGAAAGCCGGGAAGCCCCGGTGCCAGGACATCCTGGCGAGTTGCGACGCATCCTTGAAATCCTTGAAGATGCACGGATTCCGCTGAAGGGAATCAAATCACAGGAAACGAGCTTGGAAACGCTCTTTTTGAGCCTCACAGGAAGGACGCTGAGAGACTGATATGGGAGCCTGGGAAATCACCATCAAAGACCTGCGCCTGATCCTGAAGGACCGGGGAGCATTGTATACACTTCTTGCTCTGCCAGTCGTCTTCATTGCGATCCTGGGGGTCTCGACGGGGCAATTGATCACCACGCACGATCAGGCCAATCTGGTGAAGATTGGTGTGGTTGACGAGAGTGCAACCGAACTCTCTGAAGCGGTGTTTCAAAACCTTTCGACAATCGGCGGATTGAAAGTGACCAAGGTGAAGGACCGCGACGAAGCACAACTCCGACTGCAGAATGGCCGCAGCAGCGTGGTGGTCATTTTCGGCAAAGAGTTCAGTGAAAAAATCGACGACCTCGAATTGAGCGACGTATTCGACAACGAGCACGGCAAGCTGAAGAAGGGGTTGTCGTCGCTCGATATGGAAGTTGAAAGTGGTGCCCAGTTTGTCGGTGTTGCCGAACTCGTGCAATTCGTCGTCCTCTCGGCAGTCCTGCGAGTTGTCGCACCGGAAGTCGCCAAGCGCAGCGTCGTACTTCGAGGAATCATCAACAGGATGGCAGAGCGTCATGCCGAAGAAGCGATGAATCAGACAACGGAGCCTGCTGTCGCCAAAACCGTAAAAGCGGGTGCGAGTATTGTCTATCAGACACTGGTCCCCGCGTTCATGGTGATGTTTGCCTTCTTCCTCGTGAACATTATGGCGAGTTCGTTTATTAATGAACGAACTCTGGGAACGCTGCGCCGGCTGCAGGCCTCAAGAATTGGCCCCGCAGAACTGTTATGGGGAAAGACATTGCCATTCCTGTTCGTTTCGATCATTCAAAGCGTGCTGCTGTTTCTCTCGGGCAAGCTGATGTTTGGAATGTCATGGGGAACATACCCGTTCATGCTGCTTCCAGTCATCCTGACCACGTCGATCTCAGCCACAGGACTGGGACTTCTCCTGGCAACGATCGTCCGGACAGAGTCGCAGGTTTCCTCGTATTCCACGTTCCTCATGATCGTGCTCGCCGGAATCAGCGGATGCTACATGCCACGAGACTGGCTGCCACAACTGATGAAAGATGTCAGCCTGGCAACGCCGCACGCGTGGGCACTGATTGCCTATCAGGAACTTCTTACCCACAGCCGCCCGAGCCTGCAGCTTGTCTTCATCTGTTGCGCGGTATTAGCAGGGTTCGGTATCGCATGCTTCACAGTCGGCTATATCCGTTTCCGTAAGCTGGAATACTCGAACTGACGCAATCTTAAAAAGAATTTGAACCACGAAAAACAAGAAAGAAAACAGTCGAGGCGAGCTGGGTTGCGTCAGCCCCCGGACTCTTTTCTTCTACAAATTCTTCGAAGCGTGCGAAGAATTCAAACGGTAGTACTACGGTGAATTCACGTTGAGCAATGAAAACAGGACGAAAACGTTTCGCCATCACAAGGCACTGAAATCCTCCGTGATCTCAGTGCCTCGGTGGTGACGACATTTCCTGGTCGCAACAAGAGAGCAACTCAAAACGTTTCGAAGAGCGATGAGAATGCCCATTGCTTCTGCACGATGCTGCTGCTGGTCGTATCGACGTAGCTCTTGGCTGCCGTGCTTGCCGTGTCGCGGTTGAGTGACCAGATTGAGATACGTCCCATTCCCTTTTGCTCTGCAAAGGCCAGCAGTTCACTGGCGGCATTCAGATCGAACGTTTCCGTGGTCACATCGTTAAGGCCGATCATCGGTGTGACGCCAATCATGCCCCACAGTTCGGTACTGCTCTTGCTGGTTCCGTACAATGTGCTCAACTGGTTGAACAGACTGTTGGCTGAATCGATCGCGTAATTCCCCATCTGATTTGCGGGACTTGGTGCGGCGCTGTCGCCGAAATCCATCGCCATCACGTTGATGCCGGCGATCTGAACACCGTACTTCAAAGCCGATTGCACCACGTACAACCCGTCCGCCGTCAACCCGGTGGGAAGCACGGGAAGAGTGAACCAGATCTGCAGATTCTTACCGGCCGCAGTGGCATTTTGTTCCAGCGCCGCCAGAGCCTGCGAGCGACGATCGATCGAGGCGTGGTCTGCGGAGGCTGCTCCTTCGATGTCGAAATCCAGATGCGTGACGTTGTAGGCGTTGACCACGGTCTGATACGCAGCCGTCAACTGGGTGACGTTCGTGATCTGCTGGGCCAGTTCCGAATTCGACGCTCCGCCGAATGAGACCATGACGTCGCCACCGGCGGCCCGCAAATCGGTGATCTGCTGCCGAAGCGCCATGTCAAAGCTCCCGCCATTGACTTCGTACTGGGTATAGCCGCCCCAACTGGGCTGGCTGTTGGAATCGGCCACGATAAACGCCAACGAGAAGTATTTGATGTTCCCGGTTGTGGCGGCAGTCACAAGGTTATAAGTCGGGTACAATGTCATATCGACGTACGGGGCATAGAACTTCGTCGGCCAGTTCGCACTGGTTGTCGCCTGGCTGACAGTGATCGCGACACTGGCGGTGGCGGTCCCGCCGTGGCCGTCACTGACGGCATACGTGAACGAGTCCGCCCCGGTGTAGCTGGTCACAGGCATGTAGGTGATTGTGCCATCGGTGTTCAGGACTGCAGTCCCGTGCAGGGGGGCCGTCACCGAAGTGACGGTCAACGAATCTCCGTTGGGATCAGTGTCGTTGGCCAGCACATTAATAATTTTAGGCTGATTAACGATCACGGTCACCGAATCATTGGCGGGCGTTGGCGCCTGGTTCACGCTACCGCCACCGCCACCGCCCCCGCCGCTCTGCGGCCCCACCCACGCGGAGTTGGTCGGGCCGACCGTGACGTTCCCCGGGCTGCCGTTGAAGCCGATCGTGACGTTGGCGCCCGGCTGGATCGTGCTGTTCCAGCCAGCGTTTTGTATGATGTAATGATTGCCGACGTGGCTGGTGATCGTGGCGTTCCAGATC
>JBAXBD010000374.1:0-6365 GCA_037142165.1 Schlesneria sp.
CCCTGCCAGTTTGTGAAAGAGATCGTCGCGCTCGAAATGTTCACGGTATCCGTGACGACAAGATTTGGAGCAACCGTGATCGGGGATGCAGGAGTGGTGTCGCTCGTTGTTCCACCAATGCCCGACACGACAGGTGAACTCGCGCCGGAAAGGTTGAAACTGATATTCTGGGTCGCAGGGGAACTACTATTCGAGTAGATATCGGTCACGGTGAATGTCGCGACTCGTGTCGACAGGTTCGGATTGCCTGCCACATCCCAGAACTGCACCGTTTGCAACGTTGCCTGATAGGCAGCAATTGAGGCAACTCCGGTGAAAGTCAATGTGGCCGTGTTGGTGTTGCTGTTCTCGACGAACGTATGCTGCAAAGCATAACTGTTTGTGAATTGTAAGCGGTCACCATCCTGCCAGTTCGTGAACGAGACCGTCGCGCTCGACAGGTTGGCGGTACCTGTAATCACGAGATTTGGAGCGACCGTAATCGGGGTTGCTGGAGCGGTGTCACTTGTTGTCCCACCAATTCCTGATACGACCGGCGAGGGCGGATTTCCGGTGGTCGCGGCACTGCTGAATCCGGTCAGCGTGGCGTTCGTGACGGGACTGCCGCTCAACATCTGGCGACATTCCAAAGCCTCAATCATCACCGGAGTGAAACGGGGAGAAACCGATCCGACCGGACGGCGACGCGTCTGAGCCTGCCTCCGCCCCAGGGTGCCTTGGATCAGTCCACACTTCAGATTCCACAACCAGGAAAAAACCATTGAGGCACCATTGAGGAAAATGGACGTCGTCATCGCAACACCGCTCAGTGTTGCATTCCATATGGAATAAATCTGCAGTTCAACCAGGAACGTGGGGGCATGCCCGGAAGTCGATCGCATAAGAACGGAAAAAACGAGTGCAACCAGTGAATGTGACGAGGAACACCTACGTCAACGACAACGCTTCTTGCAGCATTCGCCAAATCTTTTCAGCCCGTTCTCACGACTCTTAAGAAATGTTTTCGTCAAGTAAAACCGGGGGGTTTGGTATCTTCCAACGGCTATTTCGTCAATGTCATTTTGAAGAGCTTGACGTGGCAAAGGGAATGCCAGAATGAAGCGGGGCGAAGGCAACGATTGGCTCGTTACCGAGAGATGCTCATCCCGCAGAGTTCTTGTCAGTTTTTATTGTGAAGGGATCAAACCGGCGTGCATGTTTACTTCTGCGGCGGGACGCCTCTGCGACGGGAGCATGCACTATTTCTCTTGTTTCCCTGAATCTCGTTTCGGTCGACATAAAACAGTCGAACGCCAATTCGTAACACGAAAGCAAATTCGAATGATGTGATCATCCTTGATCACAATCGAAAACGACAGATGTCTTTTCAATCAATGACAGAAAACGTTTTGAAGCTGTAATTGAATGTCGTGACGCTGGTCGGCAAGGAAAAATAGAGAGAAACGCTCGTTGACCGACCGGCCGCTAACCCTGTCGTGCCGAAACGAACCCAAGGGTCGATACCCCCAAAGGTCGTGCCGTTCGCATTGGTTAAAGTCACTCCTGCGGTGAGATTCAAGAGAACCAGATCGATATCACCAACCAGCGTACTACCACTGATGTTCGTGATTGTTACTGTTGAGATGTAAAGACCGGTCGTCCGGTTTTTGACCGCCGATGAGCGAGTCACAGTGACCAGGCTCGAGATATCAGTTCCGACGTATACCGTGGAAGAGTTCGCCGAAGTCGTGCTCAGAGAAGCACCTGCGGCACTTACCAAAGTCACGATCGGCAAATAGGTTCCTCCGGCTGTATAGGTGTGCGACCCTAAAACGCGAACGGTCGTTCCGTCGCCAGTGGAATGAGCGACAGGAACGTTCGTATCGATGCGACCATCACCCCAGTTGATCGTGGCGGTGTAGGTCGTGGGAGACGACAGAGCACCTGGGTCTTGGAAGTCCACCAGTTCAATTGTGCCAGTATTGAGACCGGCAAAAGCGGTCAGTTTAAAGTTATTGAGCACGCTGAGCGGTGGTGCGTTAATTGTCAGAGTGCCGTTCACGTAGACAATGTTGTAATTGCTTAGCCCGGTCCCCGTTGCAGCACTGGGGACGATCGAACTGCTACCAACGGGAGCAGATGCAGATGCTCCCACACTGGACTCAGTGACGCTGGAGATACTGTCTCCATTTGCCGTCACCAAACCGACTGCCGTAAAGGACGTTGCGCCGAAGGTCTTCACAGTGCCATAGACCTTGCTGTCATTGTTAGCGGTGATCGTCAATGTTGCTGCGGCCACCGTAAGTGTCCCGGTGGTTAATGTCACGTTGTAGTTCGAGGCGAGCCCAGAATTGTCAGAAAGGGTCGCCGTGATGTTATATGTCGCAACTGACGCATTCGCCGTGTTGCCGCTACTGCTGTAGGTAATTGCCAGAAGCTCACCATTCACACCGGTGGCGATCGTCGAGGGGAGATCGGAAGCGAGATTCGCCGGGCTACCGTACGTTTGAATGTCGTTGCCAATTTTGTAACGGAGCTGATACGGACTTACCGTGAGAGTAACCGCACCCGACAGACTACTGGCGGCGAAGTTGAGATCGTTAGAGTAGGACACGGCAATGTAGTGCGTTTTCGCAGATAGCGCGGAATCCTGGAACGTTGCCGACGAATTACCATTCAGCGTTACGACTCCGAGAGTGCCGATCAAATGATTACTGGAATCGACTTCATAGAATGTGGCGTTACCAGCAAACGGGCGGTTGACCAGTGGATTGATCGTGGCAGTGAAAGTGACGGCATCACCGTAAGTTGCGCTACTCGCTGATTCAGTGAGCGTTATGAATGGAACGACGCTGACATTCTGACTGAAACTCAGCGAATTGTTTGTTGTGTCGGTCGCCGTGATTGATTGATTTCCAGCGGAATTGAAGATGACACCGAACGAGCCAACACCGCTTATCAGCGTGCTGTCGGCTGGTTGATTCGCATACCCGTCAGTACTTGTGAAATGGACCGTACCTGAATATCCCGTCGCGACGTTATTGTAGGCGTCAAGCGCGGTGACGGTATACGACGAAGAAACCCCAGCGACATCCGTTGTCGCACCTGAGACACTGAAATGTGTCGCAACATTCGCAGCGACATTGACCGTAAATGATTGTGAGTCGGACGACCCATTGTTATTCGTTAATGTCACAGTGACAGTGTAGTTGCCCACCTTCGTAAAGACGTGCGAAAGGGAGAGCGATTGCCCAACCGCGTCAATTTGGGAGGCTGGTATCCCTGAAACTCCGGACCCGTCTCCAAAGTCAACGGTGGCCACCCACGAATATCCACCTGGATCTGTAAAACCGAGATTTTGCTGGAAGAGATTCCCCGCCAGCGTGCTTTGTGTGTCGACATTGCCTTGGAGCGCAAGCCCATAATTCACGCCCGGTCCGCCATTGAAAGCATTGACGCCGGGTCCACCTTTCAGGATGTCGATCGCACCACCTGGTGCCGGGAAATTGACAGCTTGGAACGTACTGATGGTCAACCGATAATCCCCGGCAGTCGAGTTTACGCTCGCCACTTCGATGGTGTAATTCCCTGTCGTCTGAGCCAGGTAATCAACAAGCTGAGCATCTGTTGTTTCAAAGCCATTATTACTGGTTGCGACCACGTTCCCCGATGGATCTCGCAGGATGATCGTTGAATCAATTGGCGCATTACTTCCGGTTAAAGCGAGCACCGCGGACGCCGCGTCGGCATTGATAAATTCTCCTTTGGCGGCGTAGAAGCTATAGAAATTGCTTTCCCCGTTGGTGTGTCCATCGACCTGTTTTGCTGTCACCAGAAACTGTTTACCATAATCCGGATTATCGGGGCCAAGAGTGTTGGGGACCGACAGCGAGGCGAGCGTCAAGGCTTGTGGCGAGTTCAGCGACGTTGACACAGAATTTTGAGTGGTCAGCACTGATGAAGTATCTGCAAATGCAATCGCCAGTCCGATATCATCCCGTTCCCCAAAGTACATGGAACCCAGATCGCTGAACCGGTCGCTGCCGACGCTGGCGGGTGAGCTCATGATGTCATACGTCGTCGCAAACGCAGCAGGTGCCCCGACAGGCGTTGGGTTTGGCTGGCCAGGGTAAAGCGGCAGGTGAGTACCAAACCCGATTGGTCCAACCGAATCAGAATGCTCAAGGCCAATTAAGTGTCCAACCTCGTGGGTAGCAATTTTGGCAGTCAGTTTGACGAAATTGACTGAGGTATCTGCCGGCTGGAATTCGCCACCCAGGGAACCATTGACCTGAACGACCGCTAGCCCCCCCAAGTTTTGATTACCGGGATCAATCTCGGACGACTGCCCACCTGGTTGGCCATTTGACGGAGTCGCGTTGACGTAAACGGTAATGTATTGATTTTGCGTCGATCCGTTTCCTTGCAGATTGGAAGGGATATCATTCGGCTTGTCTGTCACGCGGACGTCGAACCACGGGTTCGAAGAATTGGGGTCGGTCGATCCTCGATAATACAGGTTCATCTGATCGATCACGGCTTGACGCTCAGCCGCCGTATAGACGTGCAGCGGCGAACCAACCGGCGTATAGGTGTCAAAATCGACCAGGACCCACTGAGTCCGAGCATTGGCGGCTGCCGTCAATGAAGGAGCTGCCGTGGAAACCGGATAGACGGCCCCCTGCAGATAATTGTTTCGAGCGTTTCCGATGATCGTATCGACGAACTGCGTGCCGATGACGTTCGAGATTCCCATACCGTCAGTCAACTGGAGCGTCAAAGGACCTTCCTGTTGAGGGGCGATGCGGGAGATATCAACGTTGACACCGGAATGTTGGAAACTTGAGAAGTCGAGTGTGTCAACCGACGTGTCGCTCACTCCGAGCCACTTCTGGTCGACGACGACTGACGCAGTCGCATCGGAAAGCGAATAAGTATTGCTGCCATCACCACCCGACAAAACGACATTCCCAGTCAACATGGGCATGACAACATAATTATCGTTCCCGGAACCACCGTGAATCGTGACGGGTGAAGCGGCGGACCCGATCATCCCGTCAAGAATTGCAACATTGTTCCCGGTCGTTCCCAGAATGATGTTGGTGTTCAGTGTCGTCTGACTTGTTGACGCCAATTGACCATCGAGTTCGATGGAATTGTTTCCACCTTCACCGTTGAATGAGAGAGACTGGGTCACTTGCCCGGTGATCCTCAGAGCGTCGTTGCCGGGCCCTCCCGTAAACGACACGTTGTTGACGGAACCACTTTCAATGTCCATTGCATTGGTGCCGCTTCCTCCGATAAGGGTGGCCGAACCGACGATCGAACGGGCGACATACATTTCATTCGAACCTGATCCACCGATTAGCGTGAGAGAGCCAACATCCGGGGCAAGGCTTTGCAGCAGATTCGAGCCAGACCCGCCAATCAAGGTGACGTCTGCGGCATTGTCTCCGTAGTTATACAGAGAAGCGTCTCCAGCACCGGCCGTCAGGGTAATACTGGGCAAATTCGACGCTGCGTTGTAAAGAATATCAGGTCCCGAACCGCCGGACATTTTGATCGCAAAACCAGTTCCGCCCCCAAAATTGATCAGGTCGTTTGGCCCCGCCCCCCCAAGCATGACAATCTCAGGAGCTGGTCCAGAAGGGACAGAAATGGCGGCACCAATATTCTCCAAGAGATTCAAGTTTGATGGCAGAGTGCTGGCTGTTGCATCAAACAAAATTCCCCCGACGAGTCCTGCATTAAGAAGCGTGTTGCTTCCGTCGCCGCCCGTGAAAACGATCTTGTCCGATGAAGCTGCTTGCGACTGGTAAACAAAATTATCATTCGCTCCACCAGTAAGATTCCAAACGCCAGCAATCGACCCAAAGTTTTCAGCCTGTAGTATCCCGTTTCCTGAAACGTTGATGCTGGTCCCTGAATTATCTGTTCCCGATATTTGACCGTCGTTCTCGAACAAAGCGCTCGTCCCAGCTTGCGCATCAATGCTCAAATCGCCGATAAGGTTACCCGTTGCTGTATTGAAAAAAGCGATAATTGAGCCATTCGATCCAAGTCCGTCGCCGCGGAAGCCCAGCACCGGCCCGAACGAATTGCCTGACATCGATCCGGAATTCGTAAAGATGATGCCCATACTGCCCGAGGTCGAAATGCTCGTCGAACCGGTGATCGTCCCGGTCGACGTATTCGTAAACGAGAAGATTCCTCCGCCAGATCCCGTACCGTCACCGCGGAAGCCAAGCACCGGGCCAAACGAATTGCCTGACATCGATCCGGAATTCGTAAAGATGATGCCCATACTGCCTGAGGTCGAAATGCTCGTCGAACCGGTGATCGTCCCGGTCGACGTATTCGTAAACGAGAAGATTCCTCCGCCAGAT
>JBAXBD010000375.1:0-6360 GCA_037142165.1 Schlesneria sp.
TTTCAGAAACGTGCGTGAATACCCAAAGGGTTGAGCCTGCATTCGGCGATTGGAGCTGAACGCCGTAATGGATCGGTCATAAACAAAATTCCGTCGACGCCTTCGATAATGGTTTGCCAGGATGGGCCATTCTTCACCGATGGCAACACTCTCATCAAACGGACCAAATTCGTCAAACACGTTTGCCGTACAAAACATCAGAGCGGGCATCGCCTTTGCTCGACACAAGGGAAGACGCCGTACGTGTTCCCAGAAAGACCACCAAAGGCGAGCTCGAAGACCACCTTCAAGACCGGCCAATCGACAAATCCCCGCTTCCATTCCTCGGTGATCACAGTGCTCGACAATCCGCTTCAGACAATCGGACGAGACCTGTGTATCGGCATCGACAAACACCAGAATCCGGCCGTTGGCATGAACTCTGCCAAGGTTTCTGGCCCGAGCTGCGCCAAGCTGGTCGAGCTGAACCGCTTTGATTTGGCCATTGTTTGCGTACTGCTGCAGGATATCCCATGTTCCATCTGTACTGGCATTATCAACAACGATCACTTCAGCGCTGACTGGACCGAGGCGATCGATTGCGCCAAGAACGCAATTCAACGTTGAACGAATCAACCGGAATTCATTTCGAGCCGGGATAATGACCGAGAGATGACAGCACATCATAAGCCCTCTCGCCGAAGGACAAACAGATCACGACTGACACCCAACCTCGACCAGTTACGTGGAACAACCTCAACGACCTCTAATCCGGTACGCGTAAATAATTCCGTTAATTCAAGTCGGGTGAAATCACGACGAGTCTGGAGCGAGCAGTGGCCCGGACGCACCAGCCCGGCCATGATCGCTAATCGCAAAGCAAATCGCCCCCAGAAGAATTCACGAATTGAGAGTAAGAATCGCCCCAGACGTCCTTGATAGGTCGATTGGATGATCAAAAGCGGTCCTCGAGAGACTCGCCGACATTCCCGAAGAAGTTCCTCTGGCGATAGAGGATACTGCAAGACAAAGAACATTATCAGCCCGTCAAACACGCGATCCTCAGCGGGAATTTTCGAATTGTTGATCAGTTCGGGCCCCGGCCCAACCCAATGAAGATCAGCAACATCAAATTCGCGAACGTGATGCTTTCCCAACCGGCGAACTGCATCGGCGTTGTGTCCGGTTCCAGAACCGACATCGGCAATGTTCCCCGATTCGGGAAGACAATGAAAAAGCCGAGCAAGCAACTTCTGCGATCGCCGTGACATCACCCAGTTTGCCATCCATTTCATGGGGTTTCAGCCCCTTGTGACATCAATTGCGTCGCAGTCGTCGGAACATATCCACGATCCAGTAATTTGCGGATCAGTTGCTCTGCGTGACTTAAATACCCTCTTCGCAAATCGACGGGGTGAATGACAACACAAGGAATCGCGGATGGGTGACAGAGTTTTTGGGTCTGTCCGAGTATCTCACCTCCGCGTGATAACCACCGCAAACGCCCCCAATCCCATGACCAGGTTGCCAGCCGGCGCACGCAAGCTGGTTTCTGACAACTTTCGATGGTCCCGAACCGGACAACGAATCGGAGTGAGACTAAGTCCATCGAACCGATAGGCAATTGCCACGCCGGTGGGACAAAACCCAAGGCGGGCTGATTGGTCAATTCTGTGAAGGCCGCTTGACCTGCTTCGATTCGTTGAAGGATCGTTTGGCAATCGAGACCCCTCATTTCATCCGCTTCACCGGTCAACAGCGAAATGGGGTGGTAGGGAAATTGGCTTTGATGAGTCCACCCGTGAAGCAGACGCTCCTCAACGGCATCTAAAAGACTTCGATACTCATCAGTCGCATTTCCTTCTGAAGACCCACGCCAGCATGGAACAACCGCCGCGGACAAATGCCGGCCAATCAGAGGGTAAAGCCTCTCAATAATCTCGTTCAACTCCCGTAGAAACACGGGCGCGAAATCATGGATGGCAATCAGCATTGGCCGAATCCCCTGGCCGGAGATGTCGGTTGTCCGATCATTAAATCGGCCTGAATCTTGTAAATTGACCAAGCCAGTGCCCCCAGCAACCAAGAAGCTTTGCACCGCAAAGCATACAAGTTGCAATTGAAGGACGCAATCCCACAGGAAATCATAAATCAATCAAGGCAGATCGAATTTTAAAAATGAAAACTTCCGATGAGCATCAATCGGTAATGAATTCGAGTCCTGATGATTCTTCTCTTCCGATTCTTCGTCCTTGTGAAAGTCATAGAATCGCCAATTCCATGATTGGTGGCCAGTAACGATCCGGCTGATAGAATCCAGAGAATTCGCGATCCGATTCGGTTCTGAATCGACTCACCAAATCCTACGTAAAATTGAGACTGCGCATGATCAACACAGGTCGACTGCTGAAAGCCATGTTACTGACAAGTGTCTGGTGCAGCTCAAGCTCATTTGTCGAGGCGCAACAATCAAAAGTGCCGACCTGGGATCAATGGCGAGGTCCAACTCGCGACGGGTTGGTTTCTGGGACTGATTGGCCTTCGACCTTGTCTGAGCAATCGTTGACTCGTCTCTGGCGAGTTGATCTCGACTCGAGCTATTCCGGTCCGATCGTTTCCGAATCGAGCGTGTTTGTGACGGGAACACGAAACAAGAAGACCGAAGTCGTCACAGCGCTCGACCGCAAGACTGGGAACAAACAATGGGAAGTCGAATGGCCCGGCGCGATGACCGTTCCATTTTTTGCCAGTTCAAACGGATCATGGATTCGATCAACACCAGCGTTCGACGGGTCAACTCTGTTCGTGGCCGGAATGTGTGATCTGCTCGTTGCTCTGGACGCAAAAACCGGCGACGAACGCTGGCGCATTGATTTTGTCAAAGAATTCAAAACAACACTCCCTACATTCGGCTGCGTCAGCTCTCCGCTCATTGACGGAGATTTTCTCTTTGTGCAGGCGGGTGGTTCGCTGGTCAAACTGAACAAAGCCACGGGCAAGGTGGTCTGGCGGACTCTTGAAGATGGCGGCGGCATGATGGGCGGTGCTTTTTCATCGCCGACAATCGCAACCAGTCTGGCCGGAAGGCGTCAGCTTTTGGTACAGACCCGCGAAAAACTGGCTGGGGTCGACCCGGAAACCGGTAAAGTCTTGTGGGAACGAAATGTTCCCAGCTTTCGCGGGATGAATATCCTGACACCGCTCGTTATTGGTGATTCGATTTTCACAAGTACCTACCAGAATAAATCGTGGCGATTTGATGTCTCGAATACCGACGGAACCTTCGCAACAAACGAAGCCTGGAACAACAAGTCCCAAGGCTATATGTCGACACCCGTCGTGATTGACGGTTATGTCTATCTGCACCTGCAGAACCAACGGTTTACCTGCATCAATCTTTCAACAGGAGCGGGAATGTGGACATCGCAGCCGTACGGAAAATACTCGAGCCTGGTCGCTCAAAAGGACCGGATTCTGGCCTTGGACCAGTCAGGTAAACTTCTATTGATCAAAGCGAATCCAGACCGGTTCGAACTGATCGATGAGCGACAAATCAGCGATCAGGAAACATGGGCTCATCTGGCCGTCTGCGGGGACGAAATCTATGTGCGAGAACTGAATGGATTGTCGACTTTCCGCTGGAAAAATGAAAAACGCGATTAATTTCAATTCGGCACTTCACAGACGCATGACAGTCCCGTCGGAGAGAAGGTAACTTTAACCTCGAGAAATACAGAGAACCGATGACGACGATCCTGCTTTTGATGGCGTCGAATGTATTCATGACGTTTGCCTGGTATGGCCACTTGAAATATGGACATGACTGGCCAATCGGGAAAGCAATACTGATCTCATGGTCGATCGCTTTGCTGGAATATTGCCTGGCGGTCCCGGCGAATCGGTACGGCTTTGGTCAGTTCTCGGGATTCCAACTGAAGATCATTCAAGAAGTGATCACGCTGGTTGTCTTCATTGGCTTTGCGATTCTGATTCTCAACGAGAAACTCCAGTGGAACTATCTTGTTGCCTTCATTTTACTTGGCGTGGCCGCATTTTTTGTGTTCGCGTTCAAGGCACCCTCGCCCAACGACGGATCTGCTGACGTTGCAACGACGCATCTGACGCAATGAACACTCGCCAAGTTTCGTGGCTGGTCTTTGTCACGCGGCGAAATTCTTAGATCCCAAGATTACCAACTTCAGTTCGCCCGTAATCTTCCTCATTGCAGAAAGCCCCCGAACGAACTCTGCAATTTGCGAAACCGAGATACGGTTTCAGGGTTTGACTGCTTTCTTCAGTTTGTCTCCGGCCACACGCATTCCCCGCCATACTTTTGAATTAGAAACGGGAAATGAGTCTGTCATCGCATCACGAAACTGTGGTAGTAACGGCTGCTTTTTCACGATCGTCGAATTGACTTGATAGGCTTCGGTGGTTGCAGGAAGCAGATAGCTTGCGGCATAAAATTGCGCCGGTTCGGCAAAGACCTCGTAGGCGGCATTCGATTGGATAAACTGCAAAAACGCCGCGATCGCAGCTCGTTTTTTTGATAATCGCCCCTTAGGAATGATAAACGCATCGGTCCAGCAAGGGGTCCCTTGTGATTTATCCGCAAATGCGAACTGGCGAATGACAATCTCGTCGGGCTTCACGATCGGAGGAAACTGGCCTGGAGTCAGTTGAAGCTCTCGCTCGGCGTAGTAGATCCGTTCGGAATACCCGATCAACGTGGAATCCTTAGAGTTCGCAAACAGACGCGGCAAAACATACGAATGATCGTTGTAGTGTGCTAAATGAGCCTGATTCTCTTTTGATAATTCTTTGATCAGACTCAGAACTGCGGCTTTCGCCTGTTCGTCGAGTTCCGCTCCGTCCTTCCAAAGTGAAATTAAATGTTCGCGAGCCCATTCAGGACCGTGAATATCCAGAACGGCATCTGCGTAATACTCCCCGAGCGTCGTGCTTCCCCACATCGCAGCCAGGACAGGTTTCCCGGCGGTAGGGTCTACTGCTTTCAAAAACGACTCGAATGTTTTGGCATCAACAACATCTTTGTTCGAAGCCCAGATTTGAAGGTAATTGCCGCATACCCAATGCGGAACGACTTGCGTCCCAATTTCGGTCTTGCTGATGACGCCAGCCGAGCCGACATAATTGTCGGGGGTTCGTCGAACTTCGATCGGAATCTCGTCGATGCCTCCGAATTGGCCCTCCATCAATTCATCGATTCGACATGTGTCAATTTCGACAATGTCAAAATCGACGATGCGGGACAGCCCGTTTCCCTCAAACGAATCGTCGTAGGGGTTCCACAGTTCGAGATCCAGGTCGATCGATAAATATCGTCGCTCAAATGCATTCTCCAACTTTTTGATCGCGGTGGAGGCATCGGGCAGGTACGCGAAGATGGCCACATTCAATTTCGTGTCGCGCGATTGGCCATCAACACATAGCGGCGTCAAAGCCCCAAAACAGATCAAGAGAAACAGTCGAATTCTTTTGGCCCACATTGGTCGTTTCCTTTCAGTTCCACGCAAACAGTCGCGAATCCGATTCAACTCCGGACGAACCTGCATTCTTGCGTGCCAAAGGCTAACGCACTGCACGATCCGCGCAAAGCGAACTGAACACTTGCTCTTCCGCAACGGATTAAATCTCGAAGTCTTAACCGAGGAGAATTATTACTTCGTTGATTTCATCACCGACCCTGCCGCAATCGTCGCCAATTTGCCGGCGAGTTGGTTAACAGACCCTTTGCCGTCGGGATGGACTCGGTTACTCAGGAATATGAAGAAGAGATCCTGCTCCGGATCGATCCATAGAACCGTACCCGTGAAGCCACCGTGTCCGTATGCTGTTTCGGTGAGTTGTTCACCCTTGTTAATCGAAAAACTGGTCTGCTTATCCCAGCCAAGGCCACGAATTCCAGAACTGACCTGATTACCTCGTGTCATGAGTTTGACTGTTTCCGGCATCAGGATTTGCGTATCGCCGATTCGTCCGTCGCCAAGCATCATCGTCGCATAGATCGCCATGTCATCTGCAGTCGAGAACAATCCGGCATGACCTGCGACCCCCTCCAATTTAAACGCTCGGGGATCATGAACTTCGCCTTGTATCCACAGGCCGTCGCGTTTTTGCGTTGGTGCGGATCGAGCCTTGAGTTCCAGGTTCGGCAGGTATCCCGTTTCGCGCATTCCTGACGGCTTAAAGATTTCCTGTTGAGAGAATTCGTGCACTGACTTCCCGCTGACGCGCTTTACGAGATCGCCGAGCAGAATGAAGTTAACATCAGAGTAGACAAACTTCGTGCCAACGGGGTTCTGCAATTTCAGTCCATAAATCTTCTGCATCGCTTCTATAGGGCCGTTCTGATAGTCC
>JBAXBD010000376.1:0-6349 GCA_037142165.1 Schlesneria sp.
AACATTCGATGTTTTTAAAAATTCCTCTTGAAAAGAAACACAGCCGCTACTGCGATCGTCTGATGAGTTGCCTGTTAAGGACAGTAAGTCGAGGCAACTATGTCTGCTTCGTGAAAATGGCGGAACTGTCGCGAGAAAGTTCCTGCATGTGCACGGGCTGTCTCAAGACGTTTCCCGGCAAGCCGAACTGGAGCTACGCAGGGGTGGTGCCAATTCGGGAAGCCAGCAGCATGGAGCTGGACGATCTTTTGACGAAGACAAACCCGATTCTCGCAGATCGAATTCATTTCAAAGAGCAAATTCGGGAATTGGGAGGCGATGACCGTTTCGCTGTCGCATTTGACAATGTCGATGGAATGCGGCCTGGACCGCTTCGATCCGATTTGATGCGAAAATTAGTTGACTGGCCCCGGATGGGTGAAACGCAGCAGACAGAACTCGCGGAGCACATCGGGGCGCTGGCGCAGGCATGGAAGTTCGCTCGACAGATGGCCTTCGGATTCCCTGTCTCATCGGGATCACTCCCTTTCGTCGCGGCTTCGATGATGGTCGGTCTGGTTTTGATCTGCGCTTTCGAAAGACAAAGTTGGTCGTGGACAGCCGTTGCCTTGGGGGCAGGTGTGGCTGCAACGCTGGTCGCCGAAACAATTCTGTTCAAGCGGCAGATCCGCCAATGGACGACTCAGGTATTGATTCCTGAGGCTCAAGCGGCCAATGTCCCTTTGGATCGTTTTATCGAGGTGGTTGATGACATTCCAGGACGCAAACTGCCGGTGAAAGACGATCTTTGGCCCGTGAAAGACCAGCTCGAAAGCATTCGCCAGACATTGATCGCAGAAGGAAAACTAAGCCGCCCGCCGAAATGAGAATCACTCGTTGCCGAGATCTCATCACCGACTCTGCACGTCGATCTTGATGCTCTCCGAAAAACGTGAATGACGATGACGATAAGGGGGGGGGCGACGACCGAGGGCATGCAATGCGGTTTGGGGTCGCATCGAGTTGCAGGCCGGTCAGACCCTGATGAGAAAAACCCCTGAAACTCACGGAAATCCGCAAGAATCAGGGGTTAAACTATGGGCGATGAGGGATTCGAACCCCCGACATCCACGGTGTAAGCATGGCGCTCTAACCAGCTGAGCTAATCGCCCGAAAAATACCCGCATTAACAGTCCGGAATCCACGATCTGGTTTCGAACCCAAAACCCCTGCAACATGAATCGATCGCAGGTTCTTTGTCGTTTTCCAAGCCGTCGATCGCAAACAATCATGCGTTTCCGATGGAGCTTGATTTAACTCACAGGCCACCGGAAAAACCACGAATTGCGGTCGAGCAGTCTAACGCGAAGGACGCGGATTTGTCCAGCATCTTTGATTTAAGCTTGCTTATCGACCGAATAGGCGAAAATCCCCGGCTGCATTGTCAGGTCGATTCCGGTGGCCGTCGTCGAGATTTTGCCTTAGGGATTTCAACTTTCAGAAGCGCGAAATTCATCGCTTGAATCGCGACCCAGATTCAAAAACGTAAAAGTGCTTACTATGAATTTGTTAACAAATTCGTCAGTTGTTCATATTAACGGCGATTGATGGTTGCCTTGTTGCGCTCCAAGGCGTAAACCTCAGTCGCCTTTAAATTTACGGTTCGATTTGAGAAGTCATTCTGGAGTCTGTTTGTATGTTAGTGCGATTTCGACAACGTCAAGGATTTACCCTGATCGAACTGCTTGTGGTGATTGCTATCATCGCCGTTTTGATTGCACTTTTGTTGCCTGCAGTTCAACAGGCTCGCGAAGCGGCTCGCCGAACACAGTGCAAGAACAATATTAAGCAAATGGGGCTGGCCTGTTTCAATTACGAATCAACCTTCGGTCGTTTTCCGAGTGCAGGAAAGGGATTAGACCCGTCGAACATCGGCACGAAGGCGATGTTTCCCGTTTCAACGTTCACCTCCATGCTGCCCTATATCGACATGGCCCCGCTGTACAACAATTTCAATTTCCAGGCTCACTACACCAACTTGGCGAACCGTGGTTCCGCAATGACCAAGATCACGTCATTCCTTTGCCCAAGCAATGCCGTTAACGCAGCCGACACGTTTGGATACGGATTGACAGATTATATGCCACTCGCCTACGTCGACCTGGCTGCACCAGGGAATGCAGCCGGTGTTGCACCTGGGCTGCGTAATCCTTGTACTGCAGGCCAAATCGGCTCGTGTAAGGACACCGCATTTGGGCTTTATTGCAATCGAATTGGCGACTCGACTGACGGGGCCAGTAATACCATCGCAATCATTGAAGACGCGGGACGACCCAGTCTTCAAACTGCTGGCAGCCCATACGCGCCGAATCGTTACGTTGGTGGCACGCCATCGGGGATCGACACGACTCAGTTATGCGCTGGAGGGACTTCAATGTGCCCGAACCGTTGGGCGGATTCGGACAACGGTCAGGGGATTTCCGGTCAAGCGAATGCCGTTGCGGGGTCAACCGGTGTTATCAACCAGAACGCGACTCCGTATGGCGGCCCCCCTACCTGCCTTTGGACAGTGAATAATTGCGGTCCTAATGCCGAGCCATTCAGCTTGCACATCGGCGGCTGCCACGCACTGCTTTGTGACGGGTCCGTGCGATTCATTTCTCAGAACATTGACACTCAAACGATTCGTCGACTGGCTGACAGGGCTGACGGAGAAGTTCTTGGCGACTTTTAAACGAGATTGTCGCCACACTGGGAAGAGTTACTTGTTTGCATAAAAACAACGCCTTGGGACTGGCCCGAGGCGTTGTTTGTTATGAGTGTGAAGCATCAGTGCTGAGATGCTGCTGTTCTTGAAAGCCAGGTTTACGCTTCAATTACGCGACAGCAACCTCTCGGGCCGACCCGCTACGTTGCACCGTCATCCGAAAATTCAAGAGCCGCCGGACAGAGTCGAACTGTCGACCTATGCTTTACGAAAGCATCGCACAGAATCCACAACGTCTTTATCTTCCAACGACTTGCGGCAGGCCGATTCTTCCAGTTGCACGTTTAGTTGCACGCCTGAACCGGAAAACTCGGATGCCGTAGAGGAAGAGTCTACCGAAGTCGATTCGGATTTGTCTAGGATCGTCTCGGTTTGGTCGAAGCTTCCGCCTCACATCCGCCTTGCGATGATGTGTCTGGTGACGTCCGCAATACCGCCGGAAAATTCACAAACGCCTGTCTGAATCATTTCCTGTCTCATCTCCCTGTTAAGCAGAGTCTGCCAATGCCAAAAAAAGCGAGTAAGTCAAAACAAGTTCTGCCAACCGACAAAGTCTTGAGCGTCCGGCAACCTTACGCTCAACTTTTGGTGATGCCGAGCAAAACTTATCCGAACATCCCGCTGAAATGGATCGAAAATCGATCCTGGGAGCCACCTAAAGGGATCGAATGGATTTTGATCCACGCATCCGCCAAACCGGACCATTTCTCATGGTACGATGATTACGGCCTACGGCTTGAGAATTGTGCTCATGGTGCGATTATCGGCTACGCAAAATTGATTGGCTGGAAGCGTCTCAACCTGAATACGGATTCCGACAAAGCATCCAAGGCCAACGACATCGTGTTCAAGAAGCACTGCTCAGAGTTACGTGATATCGTTCAGAAACACTTGGGAATCCGACCAACACACGGGATGGTTCACGTTGAGCGTGCCAGAAATACCGTTCATTGGATTTTTGCCCAGCCGACACTGCTTGACGAACCAATCCCGTGTTCTGGAAAATTGCGACTGTGGACGCTACCGGAGAATTAAAAGTAGCCTCGTCGGAAATGACGAACAACGGTCGTGCGACTCCGATCATTTCGCCTCTTCAGACTTTTGCATTTGGTAGAACATGTCACGATATTTCTCAATGTCAGATGGCGTTTTCACAAGCTCAAGTACAACACATTCAGCCATGCGTCCACGTGTTAGTTCTGGAAACCGTTCTAATAAAAAGGCGTCGGGCTTAGTGGCAACCACTTTAAAAAATGATTTCGCTGGCCAAAAAAGTAATTGGCCACTTTGATATCTATTGCTTTTTGAAATCTTGGCGGTGTCAACATTCTTTACAATGAACTCGCGTCGAGCTTCGGCCTCAATCCGATCTGACTTCATTGAAGTATTGGGTTTCAAATAGAAATTAAGCACGCCCCGAAATCCGCCGGATGGGAGTCGTTCATTTTTTTGCAATCCGGCAACAAACCCACGTAGGGAATCAAAATTGTCCGTTGTTATACTGAATTCAGGCAGCAAGTCACCTTGATTGCTGCTGTCGAACAACACGGCTGTGATCGTGTTCTTATCCCAAATCGACACCTGTTCTAACACTTCTTGAAAACCAATGTCCCCAACTTCCATTGGAAGCGGTAGCGGAGCGCAAGTTTTTCGTAGCGACTTCAGGCTATTTCGAGCCTTTTGCATCTGGGAAATCTGTTTCTTTTGGATGCTGGCAATTGATTTTGACGACGCATTCTTTTCTTTGACGTTCAGGTCATCGAGTTGCTGATCAACGTGCCTTAGAAGGAGAGTCCGATTGGATTCTTCCCTTTCGAAGTACTCCAAAATCTTTTGAGGAATAGACTCATTCCCTTTCGGGGCGACGGAATCGTCGGTCGAAATATGGTCCAAACTCTTCGACTTCGATACGCTCGGGTTGGCCCAAAATGACCATGCAAATTGTTCAGCCCCTTCGCATGTTACTTCCAAGCGAAGATAGTCGACACTCTCGATCGCAATTTCGCAATCTTGAGAGTCCCCGTGGCGTTGTAAGGCTCGTGATTCCCATAGAACTTTCGAATCGCCGATAACCCTGAATTTTATGGGTGTCTCGGCTTTTCCCGTCCACTTGGCTTTTAAAGAAGCGTTTTTTACTCTATCTTCATCGCTCGGAAAGTTTAGGGCAGCGGCACCACGGAAGACACTGTATTGTTTATTAAGCTTATAAGAGACATGAGCGATTGGGTCACCCTTCTGATTTAGGGCTTTTGAAATTGTCCCTTTAGGATGAAGTGACAAACCGTGTAACACTTCGTTTGTAGGATCGCTCCTCAATCGTATGTGCTGGACGTCGGTAGGCTCGTATCCCGTTAAACCGTGTTTGCCAAGAATTCCATATCCGGTCGAAAATGACACTTCCTTGAGATCATCAAGATAGGTGACGTCAGCCTCTTTCGCGGAAACGGTGTCCATAGACTGAGATTCGCTTTCGGACGTGCTTTCAGTTGCGGAATCGCCCGGAATAGTGACATCAGAATTCGTCACGTTCCGGGCAACCGCAGTCATCGCTTCATGTTCAGTAGCGGCATTCTGACCGTTCTCGTTTGCTACCGACTCAACGGGCACCTCATTCGATCGCTGAATGGGACGCGGTCTGCGTTCAGCGTCGTGATTTTGAATTGGAGATTCAATTGCACTAACGACAATCCCTTTGTCTTTCAGTGTTTCTTTTGAAGCATGTGATTGAATCTGAATCGGGGGTCGATCAACGAGAGGCTCTGTGGATTTAGGCTTGCGTCCAGGCCACAACAACAACAGAACCACCATGATCATCATTGCCATCAAGCCAGCGATATAAGCCGGAAACTTAGACCGTTTTGACTGTCCAAATGAAGTTACCGGGCCGGTCGAAATGTCTATCGTTTCAACGGATGGTTTTGGACGCGGAAACACCTCGTTTAATCCCTTGATTTGCCGAGCAGGCACCCACTCTGGAAACCCCTCTTTCCAAACCAAATCGTCCGGTTTCAGAATGCCGGATGCAGCCAGGCGAACGAGTTCCGACGTCTTAATCGGGCCTTTTTTCTCGCCATCAATCGTGTAGAACCATTCATTCGACTTTTGCTTGTTAGTTGCTTTTGGTTCTTTTGTGAATTTTTCGTCTCGAAGGCATTGATACGCCTCGTTGATTTTCGCCAGCTTGGCATTCGCTTTCTGCTGGAGATCCACGTTATTCGGAAAACGGTCTGGATGCCAAACCTGAGCAAGTTGCCGAAAGGCTTTCACGATATCGTCTTTAGACGCATCGGAAGGCAATTCCAAGATTTCAAGACATTCGTTTCGCGTCATGGCCCATCAACCTCCAGACGCATCGTAAATCGTCTCAAGTCTTCCTGCCACTCATGTTAATTTTTGGCGAGCATATCCAATCGCACAGTGAGAGTTTCGGGGGGGCAAATCAGTCTCTGGCCGGAAATCCTGTCTTCTCGATTCCATGCCGCCAAAACGCATTTGTGGGGCTTGTGGATGGCAAAAGGCAAGCATTCTGAACAGCTTTAAGCAGCAGCCTGTCAGTTGGCGCTTCAAACGATACCACTCGTGGGCGCTTCAAACGATACCATT
>JBAXBD010000377.1:0-6339 GCA_037142165.1 Schlesneria sp.
CAACTGGTATCATTTCAAGCGCCCCGCGCTGGTATCGTTTCAGCGCCCGCTGACACCCAGTGTCAAGATGTCTGGAGGGGCTGTCATCTCTCGTCGTATCGGCCGCTAAAATGAACAAATATTCACATGCACACTTAAAGCATGTACACACACCTTGCTTCGGTGGCAGAAAGCTGAGGCTTCGGTGTGTTACTCATATTCTTTTTACAGAAACCGAAATCGCAGAGACCGAAGTCAATTCCAGACAACTTGGAGCGATCGCAAAAACATCAAAAAAAAGGAGTAACCATCGTTCCGCCAAGTTCATGGGAACAACAACGAATCGATGATTACTGACATGTCACTTGTATTGTGATCGGTAGCATTGCAAAAACCACCTTTATACCTTGGCGATAAATGATACAATGCCTCTGCCTGAGACACTCCTTTGTCTGAGTTAGGGAAAGAGGTCAATTCATGAATCGTCACCTCTCGTCGATGATGATGATGATGATCTGGTACTCCATCGCAATATCACCGTTGCTCATCTTTTCTGATGAGCCAAAGTCAGGCGCACTGATGCAGACGCTTCCTGCAGATGGCGTCTGGGTGACATACAACGTCAACATCAAGGTGAATGAACAAGAGTCTTTAATGACCATCACCGGGCGGTCTGCAGGACAGGCTTTATATAACGGAAAGCAGGGTCGTTTTATTGAGTACGAGCAGAAAGTTGGAACTCCATCAAATATCAATATCCCTCAACTCGGCAACCTGACCTGGAGGCTGTTTGTCCCGGAGGAGGCGTTTGGTGAAGGGAAAGACCCACTCAGCAAGGCAACTCATAAGTGGGTGCAGTACGGCACTCAGGAACCAGAGGTTGTTGATTCGATTCAACTCAAGGACCCCATTTTTTCAACTCTCTTTCAAGGTCCTCAAATGAATCTGAAGTTCGAAGCGGCCCAGGAAAGAATCGTCTGGCAGCAAGGCGAATTGCAGTGTCGAGTCATCTCGGGGGAAAACGAGAAAAGTTTAGGCCAGATGTCGATGAAGATGGCTTGCCGATTGTTTATCCATCGCGATATCCCGTTTGGAATTGGCGGTTTGCATCAGGATATGGCGCTTGATTTCGGCGGAGGTCCACCGGTCAAAGTCGTCATCCACGCGACATTGCAAGATCACGGAAAAAATGCCAAACCCAAATTACCGAATCTGATTCCATAATGTGGATACCGAAGAACCCGACATTAAAAAATCGTTCGTGGGATCGATCAATACGACAGTCCTTTCCAGGCATAAATTTCCGCATGATGTTTCATCACCGAGAAAAATTCCAATGAGCGCCGGAAACCGCACAAAAACACTCGACGATTCAACATTTGCGACCGACCCCGGTAAGATCAGGCTTTCACACAGCAAACTTCGAGCGCTTCGCCCGGACTTGTACGGACTGAGTGGACTATGGCAATCATTTCGTGCCTACTTTCGCCTTGGCTGGCCACAGCGAACTTACATCGAAGAGCAGTTGGAATGTGGCGACAGCCGCGCTGCAGTGGTGATCTCAACCTCGCCTCTTCTGATCGCCGCTTACACCGATGAACTGGACTGCATCGCCATGCTCCGTTTTCCGCGCGAATTCGTTGAACAATATCATTTGTCACCAGGGACACGACTGCTGACAGTCAATTGTTATGGGAGTTTACCTGATTACGATCCGGATCTGATCCTCGGCCCCAAACTGATCAAGCGTTGGACTGGTTTTCATCCCTTGATTGCGGATTTCCTTTCCGATGACAGCGAACGTGTCGAAGCTCGCAAAAAACAAATCGCCGAAGACGAATGGCAACGAACCTTGAACATGGGTACGGATTACGCCAGGCATTATCCGAAAGTCGCACGTGATGGTCGGCCCGTGTATTCGGCAACTCCAGCTCAGCGCTTAAGGGCATAACGACTAATCATTCTCAAGCGGAGTTAAATCAGTAACAGGCGAGCGATCACGCACGCCCGTAACTGATCGAAAACAGAGTCAACCGACGCTCTGGAACTTGGCCAGAGCAGGTGAATCACCTGATGTTTGAACGACTCCACGTTCGGCGTTCGATTTAAGATGTTGCAGGATCTTGTAGACCCATTCCACCTTTTCCGGTAGACGAAGGGAGATGGCGAGTTGCTCTGCGGTTTGCGGTTCCGTTGCGATCTTCAGTTGTGCGATCACTTTTGATTGAAGATCGAGAACTGCAGCAGCCGCCTTTTTGCCCGCTTCCACGCCGGGTTGATGATAGGCGTTAACGTTGATGAGTTCGGCATAAAGACCGACGGCTCGTTCGTACAAGGCGATCAGCGCGCCGACACTTCGACCGTCGACGGTATCGATCGTGATAGTAATGGTGTCACGCCGATTCTCGCCCAAAGCTTCTCGTGTCCCGAGAAATAGTCCGTTGAGATAGTCGCCCGATGTGACACCAGGTTCCACTTCGATTGATGGCCCATTTCGATCTTTCAGCACTTCGATGAAGGTCGCAAAGAAGTTGGCAATACCGTCTCGCAATTGCTGAACGTACGCGTGCTGATCAGTCGAACCCTTGTTTCCGTAGACTGCGATCCCCTGGTGGACGACGTTGCCTTGTCGGTCGAGTTCTTTTCCGAGTGACTCCATGACCAGTTGTTGCAGGTAACGACTGAAAAGGCAGAGTCGATCCTTGTAGGGAAGAATGACCATGTCCTTTTCCCCCTTTCCGTTGCCGATTTGATACCAGATCATCCCAAGCAGAGCTGCCGGGTTCTTCCATGGATCAGCCGTCCGCGTCAGCCGATCCATGGCAGCGGCTCCGGCTAGCAAATCGTCTATGGAAATACCCTGTAGCGCGGCAGGAAGCAGCCCGACTGCCGAGAGTACGGACGTTCGACCGCCAACCCAGTCCCACATAGGAAAGGTTTTCAGCCAACCATCCTTTGTGGCTGTCTTGTGCAGCTTGCTGCCGACCTGTGTAATCGCGACAGCGTGTTCGGCGAAGTTCAGTTCAGCCGCTTTATCAGCTTTTCCACCTTCCAGCATTCCGTTACGGGTCTCGGGAGTTCCGCCGGATTTCGAGATGACGAGTACCAGCGTTTTGCCAAGTTGCCCGTCGAGTTCTCCGAGAATCTGGTCGATACCATCCGGGTCAGTATTATCAACGAAGAAAGGAAGGATTTCGTCGAGCGGCGAACCAAGTGCCTGAGCGATAAACTGTGGTCCCAGCGCCGATCCACCAATGCCGATTAAGAGCAGGAACTGGAATCGACCGTCGGCCCCCTGAATCACTCCGTCGTGAATCTGTTTGGCGAATTCGACGATGTTGGCCTGAGTTCCCCGAATTTCGGCGGCAATCTCCGGAGTCGGTGCCAATTCCGGGGTTCGAAGCCAATAGTGGCCGACCATCCGGTTTTCGTCGAGATTAACGATCGCACCTCGCTCGAGTTCCTCCATCGCGCCGAGTGCCGATATCACACGTGGAACCAGCGAAGAAAGATCTGATTCGGAAAATCGGACACGACTGACATCGAGCGAAAAGCCGAGTTGACGATCGGCGATCAAGTATTGGCAATAACGTGACCAAGAAGAAGGGGCTGTCATCCAAATGAACTCCTCAATGATATTTCAATCAGTAGCGACGATCGGTCAGATACTGTACAGCAATTTGCGTTCAACTGCGCGTTCGTCATGAAACCGAATCCGCCGTTTAAATAGTCGAGTTTTGGGCAAGCTTTGCAATCATTTTCCAATACGAATACTCTCGTCAGAAATCCTTAGTCGTCAGGCAAATACGTTCGCGCTCCGATTCGATCGATTTGCCGTAAGGTTACAACGTCCTGATGCCGCCAAGTCACGCGAGAAACAGATCATGATTCGGTATTCCACAATTTTTCTTTTAGCCTTAAGCCTTGCTGCCGCCGGTTGTGGAGAATCAAACGGTAAGAACGCACCCCAAGGTGCTCAAAAGGCGAACAACACAGTGAAGCGCAAGGGGACGATCGGGTTCTCGGCCCTCACACTGACGAATCCATTTTTCAAAGTGATCGCCGACAATATGAAGGTTGAAGCCGAGAAGCATGGCTACGATTTGATCGTGGTTTCTGCCGAACGGGACGTTAAGACGCAAGCCGATCAACTGAATGAATTCATTGTGAAAGGGGTCGCCGCGATCGTGCTGAATCCATGCGATTCCCAATCGATCGGCCCTGCGATCGTCAAGGCAAACAAAGCTGGAATTCCGGTATTCACGAACGACTTGAAATACGAGGGCAGCGAAGGACAGGTCGTGTGTCACGTCGCAACTGAGAACTACCAGGGTGGTAAGCTGGCTGGTGAAGCGATGGTCAGACTACTGAGTGGTACGGGCGGTAAGGTTGCAATCATCCATTTCCCTCAAGCCGAATCGTGTCAATTGCGAGTGAAAGGATTCCTGGAAATTTTGGAAGTGCACAATGCCAAATCTCAAGGGGACAAAATTGAGATCGTGGCCACGCTGGATGGAGGTGGAGCTCGCGACGAAGGATTCAAAGCAGCCAAGGATGCGATTGAAGCAAACCCGGATCTGGCGGCGATCTTTGCCATCAACGATCCCTCGGGATTGGGTGCTCGATCAGCTCTGGAGAGTGTGACCAAGCAGGATCAAGTCAAAATCATTGCTTTTGATGGCCAGTTGATTGGGAAACAAGCAATCCGCGATGGAAAGATTGTTTGCGACCCGATTCAATTTCCTGATCGGATCGGCCGATCGACCGTGGAACAGATTCTCAAATATTTCAACGGTGATGAAGTTCCCAAAGAAATCCTGATCCCTTCCGAACTCTATTACAAAACTGATGCGGACAAAGATCCAGAACTGAACGACATACGTATTGACAATCAGTCATGAGCCCAAATCTTGTTATTCGACTTATCAACAACTCGTTTGTGCGCGACTACGGCATGATTTTCGTGTTGTTGGTGCTGACCTGTCTGTTCAGCGTCTTGACGCTGAAACAGCAACACCCGACGGGCGAAGCGGCCGGTCGGCAGGTCGCTGATTTTATCATTTCGAGAAATGGCAGTGAGGCTCGGGTGTTGATCGTTACTCGACATACAGTTGAAGATCTGGCCTTTGCGAACGGTGCAATGACACGCCTGAAAGACGCCGGTGCGACAGTTCTGGACACCGTCAACGGTGTGGCGTCGGACGCGAAAAGGGCGATCGATTCAATCCTTGCATCCGGCGGCGAAATTGATGCGATCGCCGCCAACGACGTGACGGCGAAGTGGCCAGTCTATGACCGATATCCCAACGTCGGTTCGGGCAAATGCGTTGTCCCGTCATCGTACACCTGGCCCGATTTTGTGAAGATCAGTAACCTGCTGGGCGTTGCGAATCAGACAGCGATCTATGCGATGATTGCCATTGGTATGACGCTGGTGATCATTACCGGTGGCATCGATCTTTCGGTCGGCTCACTGGTCGCTCTGGCATCCGTTGCAACAGCAATCATCATCCGTGATTGTGGTAGCGGGGTACAGGCTGGACTCAGCCAGGTCGTCGGTGCCGCGTTTGCGGGGATCGTCATCTGCACTTTGGCGGGCGCGTTTAATGGATTCATGATCACAACGTTTCAGGTCCCACCTTTTATCGTAACACTCTCAATGATGATGATGGCCAGCGGGCTGTCGTATCGTTTGTCATCGGGTCGGTCGATTCCGGAACTGCCGGTGTCGTTCTTCCGGCTAGGTCAAGGAGAAACCGCTGGGATACCCAACCAAATCCTTTTGATGATCGTGCTATATTTAATTGCTCACGTTGTGATGTCTCGAACGGTGTTTGGTCGCTATGTTTATGCCATCGGAGGGAACGCTGAAGCGGCGCGGCTATCAGGAGTGCCAGTCAAACGAATCCTGATGTCGGTTTATACAATCTGCGGGGCTCTTGCTGGGCTTGGCGGTATCGTGCTGACGTCACAACTTTCGGCTGGCGATCCAAAATTCGGCCTGATGTATGAGCTGGAAGTGATTGCTGCTGTCGTTGTCGGGGGTACCTCGCTGATGGGAGGCCGAGGAAAAATATTAGGTACTCTGATCGGAGCCTTCATTATTGCCGTTATCAAGAATGGGATGAACCTTAAGGACGTTGATCCTTTCAATCAGAAGATCGTGCTGGGTGCAGTTTTGCTGTTGGCTGTGCTGTTCGATACGCTAAAGCGAAGGAATTCTCGCGAATGACCGCTATTACCTTTCCAATAGGTATCCACGAAAAGGATCGTCTCGTTCAATGTGCTGCCAATAATTCATAGAACCAGTACGAACCGACGGCTTGATATAAAGATGGAATCACAAGAACACTGCTAGAA
>JBAXBD010000378.1:0-6332 GCA_037142165.1 Schlesneria sp.
CGGTTGGCCTTGCACTTGTTGTCATCAGGAAACTCTTTCTCAAGGACCAAGGCAGATCGATCGTGCTTTACGCAGCAATTGGCGAATCATGAAATAGCCACGAGCACCGCCGAGCAGGTACGCTCGCCATCTTTGAAGATTGCGAAAATACCACATCTCGATTCGGGGAAGATCAAACAGGTCGGAAGTGGGCTGCGCACGTCCAAGTTCCGTCCCCACCGCAGCCTGGTAATGTCGGCTGATCACTTTGCGAACGTCGGAATTGGTCCGGCCAAAGGGGGGGGCAAAGCTGACGACCGGACGACCGATTCGTTCTTCAATCAGGCTGCGCGACTCAACCACTTCGTGTTGAACCCCGTCCAAGGGGAGTGTCGTCAGGTCAAGATGACTGACGCCATGAGCGCCGATTTCGATTCCCTGTCGCGACAAATCTGCCACAGCCTGCCAGGACATGATCGATTTCGGGGAGTGGCCCGACTTGTTGTCCCAATCGTCAGTCCCCCCAACCTTTCCCGCAGGTAGAAATAGCGTTGCATTCCAGCCACGAGCGTTCAATTCTGGAAAGACGATGTCGCCGAAGTCCAGAAATCCATCGTCGAATGTGAGCACGATGGGCCTGGCTGGCAACAGTCGGTCCGGCTTTGGATTGACCAATAGCTCTGACAGTGAAATTCCGCAGTAACCAGACTCTGCCATGATCTGCATCTGTTGCCGAAATAAATCGGGGTTGATGCAGGTTGGGCCAGGTCCGTTCGAGATCGAATGATACATCAGAATGTCGATTGGTACGTCGATCATCTGCACGTATCCTTCCGGGACGTGATGACACTGTCCTGTTGAGTTTGAAGAGGATCGTCGTCCCATGGCAGGTGGCCAAACTTCCTGAGTGCTGCACGCTTCAAGAAGTGAAAGTAGCGTTCCACGTGCGGCGTTGTGGACCAATTTCTCAGATAGGCGTCGTAACCATTCTGACCCAACTGGTCTCGCAATTCGCGGGAAACGGAAATTTGATGCACGGCATTGAGCAGTTCATTGTCAGTTCGGTAAATCAGTCCCCCCTGGCTATCGTCGACCATCTCGGACAGCCCCCCCATGTCGCGAACAATCACGGGAGTCTTACAGGCAAACGCTTCGATACAGATTAAGCCGAACGTCTCGTAGGTTATCGAAGGGACAATGCAGGCCAATGCATGTTGATACAATCTTTTCAAATCCTGTTGTGACTGAAGACCGAGAAAACGAATGCGAGGATTTTCTGCAGCCATTGACCGCAATACCGTCTCGTAACTCCCTGCACCGGCGACGAGGAAGTCTGCGTTGGGGACCTGATTCCAGACCGCAAGCAGCGTCTGGAGTCCCTTAATCTTTTCGAGTCGACCAACGAACAGGAAATAGGGTCGATTATGCGGCCGAGGGCCGGATTCTTCACCCTCGACGCCATCCATGAATAACGGCAGGTGATCCAATGACCGTGGAAATCCACGTTCGGCGTGGATTTGTGCGGTGAAACGGCTCGGCGCCAGAAACTGGTCGACATGACGAGAAGCACGTTCCAAAAGTCCCGTATGACGCCAAATCTGCGGCGGTCGCCGATGCATCACGGTGCATTTGAGGCAGTCTGCCTTTTCGCAAGGCTTTTCGTCGTATTTCCAGAGTACATGTGTTGGACAGATCAGCCAGTGCTCGTGCGTTGTGTACAACTTGACGGCGGCTCCGCGTTGGGATTCCAGTTCCATGACGGTCGGTCCGAGCAATGACATATTGTGATAATGAATCACGTCGTATTTTTTGAGATTGAGCACCTCGGAAATCTGCTTGTGTTTCAACAGAGGTCGGCCAGTCTGATGCGTGAGCAATGGAGAGAATCGACCAAATTGACTGTGTAGAGAATGAACCGTCACGCGGGGATGGCTGGCGAATTCCGCTTGTGGCTCAGCCGGATGGAGTAGACGGTAAGCATCGAGACAATGGACGACGTCGCAATGATGGCCCCTGTCGCCCAGGGCATGGCAGAGTCGACGAACGTACATCGCGTCTCCACCAAAGCTGTGTGGCGGATAAAATGTCGTCATGTGCAGAAAATTCAATGGTCTGGACATTACCGTTTCGTCGACGTTTCTCAGAGAAAAGGTTGATGCAGTTCGCAAACGTTTACGTCACCGTTGGCAGAGATGCCCGTACTGCGCTGGGCAGCGGTGCAGGGAATGACCTGACGGTTTTTTGCATTTGTCTGAAGTTTGGCCCATTGAAACGTGGGTTTAACAACAGATCCGCAGCGACCTTCCTCACGTGGAAACCACAACCGGCGCATGTAATTGTCAAACTCCTGATACTTCGACCAATCCGGAGCCTGAAGTGCCGGGTTCCTCTGATCGCCCCGGATTATGGCGAGATTGTGGTAATCGATCTTCGGACATCGCTCAAACAGATCTGGGGTCAACTGCATGATCTCGTCCACATTGGTATCTGTGGCGGTTGAGATTGCATGAAGCCGAAGACGTGAATCCTGTTTCGGAAGCGCAGCCGGGCTATTGTAGCTTTGTATCGATTTTTCAAAAGCCCGCTGCTCCCCTCGAAACTTGTTGTAACAATCGGGCATGCCCAGCCAGCGAGAACTCGACCGCTTACAGTCGCAGGCTTTTCTCATCGATCGCTTGTGACATCTATTTGACCATACTCTCCGTGAAGAAGCCATTGTTGGGAATTCGGGAATTTCAACGCAAGGCGAGCATCCAGCTGTCAATCATATTCCCGATCTGAGGAAAGATTTTCCTTCCAGCGCTTGTACGTCGGGTCTCTTGCTCTTAAGAATGCCGACAGAAAAAACGACTCTCGAAACCGCCATGAGAAATGGTGAGCGCGAAGCGACAATCGAGAGAAGCGAAACAGGCCAAGAAGCCGCCGCTCGATGCAAAGAAGCGAAGTTGCCAGTAAAGTGCGATGGTCGTGACCACCGAAGTGCGTGAAAATCGGATGTTGCCAGGGGTTTTCAGAAAAAACCAGAACACGCGAAAAGCCCGTAAAACACGGCGATTCAAGCGATTTCAGAAAACTTGGGATTTCCTGATGAGTCCTCTGCTCTGACCGCCGAGCGACAGACTCAAGCGAAGTGGTCAAGAACTCTCTTGTCATGTGCGATCTCCTGCAAGCCGAATGTCCGGATCAATCCGAATTGCATGCCAATTTCAGCATCCGCTTACATTCGAAATCCATTTTCCGCAGAGGATACAGAAAGTTGCATCAAAAGGCCGCAATTTTGGCCAAAGCTGCGGATTCGGACGTTCGAAGGCGAACTCAAGAGATTCATTAGTCCTGGGTCTGGGCCGATTCGGGCGAAGCGGCGAATTCATCAGAGAGGTTAAAGCCTTTGACGTGGTTGCATGAAAGCTCACGTTTTGCCAGCAGCCATGTTTATGCTGGCGAAGTGATAGAAGCTGCCGAGGCTGTGGCGCGGGGTTCATTGAAGGTTGAGACCGTCGACTTGCCAAAAGACTGTTTGAAAGCAGCGGGTGAACTGGCAGAACGTCACGCGGCGAGGTTGTCATTTTTTGTAATGTGGACTTTAGCCCGCACAAGATGTTGTGTCGCACGGGCTGAAGCCCATGCGACGGATTATCGCTCACCATTCTCAACTTACAAAAACTGACAATCTCGGCGTTTGCTGCTCGAAGGCTGGCGGGAATTCAGAGTGATGCGTTGCAATGACAGAGCCAAAAAATGTCAACCAATTTCATATGTGTTAAACGTCTCAGGGAATCCGCGCTCCGTGTTAGTGGATGACGAGTAGAAGTAGCTGATGCAAGGATAACACAGCCCGTGACTTGTGTTCGGCGGAATCACCGCGATCCAGCTTGGCACCATGTCCCACTGTTGATTTGATCCGTTTCTACGGACTCGGCGACAGTGACAACACTGAGTAATAAACCCGCCTCGATTTCTGTAAAGCTCTTCGTTCGGCTCGCACAAGATTTCCGTATGGGGTTGCTCTTGCACGAGCGAGTTGACGATCAAAATCCTCTCCGCGTCACCTAATGGATAGCTCAACATGTGGAATCGGCGATACAAGTCAGGAGATGAGCATTCATACTGGTGTTCCCACGGACGATTCTCTGCAAGAACCTTTGCGAAATTTTCCAGATAGAATGGCCGTAAAATCAATGGAATTGCATCCATGAAGCGGCTACCGACAGACCACTTTTTGTTGACAGCGCTGCCACCATTACGCTCAGCAAATCGTACCCACCCTTGATTCACGTACGTGATTTCGAGATCTGCATTTAAGGCAAAAACAATGTCGTCCGAGTTGTCTAAGTCTTGAAACGAGAGTCCATCAAGAAGTTTTGACAGAACCGGGTCGCATTGCATATTGAATTTCTCACAAGGCCAACCGACCAAGATGAGCCATTTGATGATTGAGAGGTGTGATTATCCGATGAGGTCCAATCGGTGAAAAGTATTAGCACAGTCCACCCTGTGACAATGCGAAAGATGATCAGTGCAGTAAAAACCACTAAGAAATCAGGTTTTCCCTGATAAAGAAAAGCCTTTCGTCTGCGATAATACCATCGTTACGGTTGGATTCGTTACGTTTGGGAGGACTATTATTGATGATTACCGTCAGAACCGCCCCGAACGAAGGGCATGAATTTGGCACAAACCGCATTGTCGTGGACTATTTCCCAAAGTGTCAAATGTCGACGGACAAGCCAATTATTACTGCGGAAATTGATTTAATCTCGGGAAGCGAGTTCGGCACAATACGTTCAATATTCGTGCGTCAGGAGTGGAGAGCCCGAGGGTTTGAGCGGAAATTCTTGCGGTTGATCTCCGAAAAATGGAGCGGACTTTACTTTGACCTGGATCGTAGTGACATCGGGGACTTTATCGAAGCGGTGTTGAAAAGTTCTTCGCAGCGATCATATCAGGAGGAGCCAATAATTCTCACGGCCAGCCACACGCCAACGAGGATTATCGACACACGGGTTTTAACTCTTCTGAATGGCCATGAAGGGTCGGAATCGTCTGAAAAGGCAAATCGCAACGCAACGCGATGCGACGTGACGAAGTAGTTTTTCGTTGACGTTTGGGGACGATTATCGGGATGAAGAAATGGGGGGAGGTCAGTTACGCGTCCGTTTCTCAGTTCTGACGATTGACTTGTTCGAGTTTCTCCGCTGGCCGAGTGATGATTTGTCACTCGAGCTCTTCGCTAAAAAAGCCGCCCCGATTTTCAGCCTGAAGGGCTGGCGGATATCAACCCGGGGCAAACTCGTCTTCGAGTGCCGCCCCGGGTATTGATCCAAACAACCGTGAATTGCCCTGAAAGGGCAATGGAAAACAGTCCGTCAAACAATGTCATGAAAATAGAGATCATTTTCGACGTAAAATAGGTGAATATCTCGCCCGATGTTCTTCGCCGGTCTCTCTTCTTAGCGTCCATTGCCCTGACAGGGCAACTGAAAATCACGACGCCCAACCCCAGGGCGGCGCTCGAAGACGAGCTTGCCGCTGGGCTGGCATCCGCTGCCCCCACGGGGCAAACCCGAAGACATCTATTTTAAAAAAAACAGCGTGGCGGAATCGAGAGTCTCGTGCGAACACCGTCTCGTGAAGGATCGCCGCGTGAGCACCTTCCAAACGTTAAGAAACTGTTTTCATGTGTCTATTGACATGCGACAAAGAAACATGTAATAAACATGAGGTTGCGTGCCGCCGCCGAAACGGCAGAGGGTAGTTTCGTGAAAGTAGACGGTCGAAGTTGGGTGAACTCAGGTGAACTTTTTAATGACGCAATGTCGGGGGAACGATTGTCAAAAGCCTATAAATTACGGGGAATGGTCGAAGTCGGGTGAAGTCGCGCGAACTTTTGCACACAAATTTAACAACGACCGGATAACGGCAGCGAAGAGTCCGGGACGGGGCCGCCGAAACGGCGAGAGAGTGGTATTGACAAAGTAGAAGGTCGAAGTAGCGCGAACTCTGGTGAAGTCGGGTGAACTTTTTAATGACGGGGAACCGGGGAATGTTGCTCAAAAGGCTATGAAATACGGGGAATGGTCGAAGTCGCGCGAAGTCGCGCGAACTTTTGCACACGATTTGTGACAGCGAGGGCATCGGCCGCATCACGATGAGAGGGTGAGGCTCCTGCCGAGCCGCTGGGCCGATGCGTGTCCCTCCTTCGCGGACCGGCGGGAGCGTCACTCTCCCGATAAAGTCGAAGTCGGTCGAACAGTGACAAACTCGATCGAACTCGTGCGCGGCGGAAAAATTGCCAAGGGCCTATAAAATACGAGGAATGGTCGAAGTCGAACAAACTCGATCAAACTTTGACA
>JBAXBD010000379.1:0-6304 GCA_037142165.1 Schlesneria sp.
AGGGTATGTGACCCTTGAGGTTCCCAACCGATTTTCCGTTCGACCATGTCGTTTGATCCTCATTCACGTGCGACGAAAGCTTTTTGCCGCCACTGCTTTGGAGGTTTCGGAAAATCCCTGTTTCGCTTGTGCTTATGGTGGACCCAAAAGAGCACTACTTGATAGAAGACTTTCAAACAGTGGAACAAGAATTTACTCAATCGTTTATTGTGCAATCTGGGCCGTGTCGTACGCAGCCTTCAAAACTCCGTCGTATATTCCACACCGACAGATGTTCCCACCCAGGGCGCGACGACACGTTTCTTCACTGGCACCAGGATTCTGGTCACAGAACCCCCGAACCGCCATCACGAAGCCCGGGGTACAGAAGCCACATTGGATCGCGTCATGTTTACAGAAGGCATTCACGACATCGTCGGTCTTCTCGGGGGAGTGCAGTGATTCAGCAGTGACGATCTTTTGTCCCACAACCTCAATCGCAAACCGCGTGCAAGCATAGACTGGCTTTCCGTCGATCAACACCGTACAGGCACCGCACGTCGAACGATCGCAGACATCCTTGCAGCCCGTCAGGTTCAAATCATTTCGCAGCGCATCAATTAACAGAACTCGCGGCTCGACGGTGACCTGTTTGTCCTCGCCGTTAACGTTAAGTGTGATTGCATGAGGTCCTGCCGAAATGATTTGCGTCGCCCGCTGCTGCGCCTTCAGCGGTCCTTCAACCGCCGATGTGCCCGCGGCTCCAGCGACCACCGCTGCACCAGACCCTTTCAGGAATTCGCGGCGGCTGAATCCCTCGCCACTTCGATTGACCTGATCACGTCCCATGTTTTGCTCTCTTATAAAACGGGAGCGAGACGACCTCTGCTGCTTCACGTTTTCCGCGAATATCAATCTCCACAGATGAACCAACTTTCGAATGTTCCGCTGTGACGTACGCCATCGCGATCGCCTGTTCCAGTGTCGGTGAAAACGTCCCCGATGTCACTTCGCCAACTCGATCAGGTCCAACGAAGATTTCACTGTGCTCACGAGCAATCCGGCGCGAGCCAAGCCTTAGTCCAACGCGGACGTGTCGATTCGACTGCTCTGAAATCCTGGCCAGTGCATTGCGACCGATGAATTCTGTTTTGTCCAATTTGACAGAAGAACCCAGTCCTGCCCTCAGCGGATCAACGTCCTCCGACAATTCATGTCCGTAAAGCGGCATGGCGGCTTCCAGACGAAGCGTATCACGACAACCAAGTCCACACGGCTTGACACCAATGTCACGACCGGATGTCATCAACGATTCCCAAACGCGTGTGGCAGAAGCGTTTGGAACGATCAGTTCAAAGCCATCTTCTCCCGTATATCCCGTCCGGCTGACAAATGCTCTAACGCCGTCGAAAGTGATACTTCGACCTGTGTAGTACCGCATTGAATCAAAGTTTTCGCCTGTGATCTGATTGACAAGTTTCAGCGCCAGCGGCCCTTGAACAGCGATCATGACCGTATCGAGAGTTTCATCTTCGAAACTAACATTCAGTGTTTGATTAGCGGTGATCACGTCGTACGCCCGTTTTCCGATCCAGTTGACGATCTTCTCGCGATTGCTGGCATTGACGACGAGTCCAAACGATGTCGCATCAATCCGGTTGACGAGTACATCATCGAGAATGCCACCGTCGTCATTACAGACCAGTCCATATCGAATCTGGCCGTCGACAAGATTGTCGACGCGGCATGTCAACAGATGAGACAATAGCCGTGAAGCATCGGCTCCACTGAAAGTCAGTCGCCCCATATGTGAAATATCGAACAGCCCGACCCCCTTTCGCACGGAATGGTGCTCGTCCACGATGCTGGTATATTGGACTGGCATTTCCCAACCGCCGAATTCGACCATGCGGCCGTTATGGTTCGTATGCCAGTCAAAAAGTGGTGTGCGTCGCAACGACATGCGATTGTCCTTTTTTCTTAATTGACAGGCCGATGGATTGAAGCAATCAATCGGCCAATCAGTTCCACAGGGAAGCAACACGCGATACGCTTTGTCATGTCTGTCTCCCCCCTCACATTACCTATTCACGACTCCCACAGGAGCATGACGTTGAACAATCAATTCGGCAAGATTCACACCCGAGTTACCGGCGGAAATCGAAATCCACTCTTAACCGCAATCGGGTCGATATTTGTCTACGCGATTCTGATGTCGCTGACCGGCGGACTATTGGCGGACGAGACTCGACCGAATGTCGTGTTGATTGTGATCGACGATCTCGGCTGGGCGGATCCCGGTTGTTACGGAAGTAAGTTCCACAAAACACCCAATCTCGATCGACTTGCGGCAGAAGGGATGCGGTTCACTCAGGCCTATTCTGCCGCCCCTGTCGGTTCACCGACCCGAGCTGCCATCATGACGGGGCGGTATCCCCAACGCGTCGGCATTACGACATCGGTGCTGGGCAAGGTGGACGATCCAAACCGCCGTTTGATGCCGCCTGAAGTGGCCCCGCAATTGCCTCTGTCGGAAGTCACCATTGCGGAAGCTCTTAAACGAGTCGGTTATGTGACAGGTTCCATCGGAAAATGGAATCTCGGCGACTCAGGCTTCGGACCGAAGGAACAAGGTTTTGATGTCAGCATCGCTGGGATCGACGTCGTGAGTGTTCCCTATCGAGATGTGGCACCCTACACGGATCAGGCTGGAAATAAATTGCCGGGACTTGAGCAGGCACCGGACGGTGAATTCCTGACCGATCGACTGGCCGCCGAAGCTGAGAAATTCATTGCCGACCACAAATCAAAGCCGTTTTTTCTCTATCTACCCCATTTCGCGGTTCACATGCCTGCGAACCCCAAGCCCGACATCGTCGCCAAGTACGGAAAAATGCCGACCGAACCGAATGGTTCGCAGATCAACCCCAACTATGCCGCGATGATCGAAAGCATGGACACTGCTGTCGGCCGCGTCCTGAAATCGCTTGAAGATCTCCAGCTTTCACAGAACACCCTGGTCCTGCTGACTTCGGATAACGGCGGAGTCTGTAACGGAAACGGTCAGATCATTCCATCCACATCCAACTCGCCGCTACGAGACGGGATGGGGCACCTGTACGAAGGGGGACTGAGGGTTCCATTGCTGGTGAAGTGGCCCGGTGTTGTCAAAGCCGGGTCGACAAATGACACGATCGTGTCGTGTCTCGACTTCTTTCCAACCATTACTGAGGCTTGTCGCGGATCAGACAAACAGCTTTCTCTGGATGGTGTCAGCTTGATACCGCTTCTGAATGGGGCCGGACAAATAGCACGCGATGCTTTGTACTGGCACTTCCCACACTACAACGTCAATGCTGGTGCGAAACCGGGAGGCGCGATTCGAGTGGGCGATTGGAAATTGATTGAGTACTACGAAACAACGCCCTACGATGTTTCTGACAACGCTCAAGCTGGAACTCACACCGGTCGACGTGAATTATTCAACGTCAACAAAAATGGTGGTGAAGGACAGAATTTCTTCTACGAGAAAGCCGATATCGCGAAGGATCTCGCTGCGAAACTTGCCAAATGGCGCGAAGAGGTCGGCGCGAAAATTCCGACAATCAACCCAAGTTATACTCCGAATCTTCAGGCCGATGACGGCTCCGTCATGATGCCGTCGAGTACCGCCGATGTCTTCGGGGTGATGCTGCGATACGAACCGCTACCCAATAAAGACACCATCGGCTATTGGGTTAAAAAGGATGACTGGGCCAGCTATGAATTCACGTTGAAGAAGCCCGGCCGCTTTCATCTCGTGCCACATGTCGGGTGCGGCACAAACGGAGGGAGCCTGGTCCACTTTGAAGTTGCAGGGCAAACGCTGCCATTGAAAGTTCCAGGGACTGGCCACTTTCAAAACTTCGTCCCCCAAGACTTGGGAATTGTGACACTCGACAAACCGGGCCGATACACCCTTACGGTTAAACCGCAACAACTGGTCGGTGTCGCTGTGATGGATGTTCGTCGTATCGAACTGAGGCCCGTGACCGTCGCAGAAACGCTGCCCGAACTGCACCTGCTCGAACCATTCTGGCGATCGGGAATCGTGTACCGTGAAAGTGTTCTCTGCGTCGAAGACAACGCGGATCAGCCTGCGACGGGCAAACTGTTGTTCCCTGCCACAAAAATCCTTGCCGTTCATGCCGCCAATGGAGGTCAACAATTCCAGGAGGGAGTCGACTTTACCGTCGCCGTCGATGGGAAGCAGATTATTCGAACCGAAAAGTCGAGTATCCCCTATCTAAAAAGTTCGGATCTGTTCATGCCACGCGGTGCCAGGCCTGTCTGGGCGGGTGGTGCACAACCGGCGATTCCGTGTGCGTTGCCTCATAAACTCGGCGACCCGGAAACACATCTGCTGTTCGACAATGGGCACTGGTTTCACGATCAACAGATTGAAGTCACGTACGTCCGTGGAACCGACGACTGGCCTGAAGGGAGACCAAAATTCGATGCCGCCAAGCTGCCAAAGACGTTGGCTCGCTTAAAGGCAAAACAAAAACTGACAATCGCCGTGAGCGGCGACAGTATTTCATATGGTTTGAACGCCTCAGGCCTGGTCGGGGCGTCTCCCTACATGCCGATGTACCCCGATCTGTTCGCGGCTCAGTTGCGGGCCGCCTACGACGGCGAACTCGCCTTGTTCAATCGAGCCGTCGGTGGTTGGGGCGTTCCCAACGGGCTGGCTGATCTCGTTAAGCTTCTTGAAACCATTCCGGATCTGGTCATTATCGCATACGGAATGAACGACGTCGGTCGGAGAAACCCCGATGCCTATCGCGAGGGGATTCAGCAGATGATCACGCGCATCAAAGCCGCTCAGCCCCAAGCGGAAATCATTCTTGTTGCCACCATGGTCGGTAATGATCAATGGACACATACACCGCGCGAAATGTTTCCAAAATACCTCGAAGCGCTGAGGTCACTTTGTGGTGACGGAGTCGTCCTGGCCGACCTGACAACTTTGTGGACGGAAATGCTCAAGCGAAAACGAGACTGCGATCTCACCGGAAACGGAGTCAACCACCCCAGCGATTTCGGCCACCGCATCTACGCCTCCGCGCTGTTATCGCTATTAATCGATAAGCAATAGAAAGCCTCAGCAAAACACCCTCTGCATGAGTGGTAAACGAGGTTTTGCAATCGCTTTTACTCGCCCCGATTCATGCTGGCGGGATCATGCCCGTAATAGTTCGCTGATCGCCTCGCCAAAGGGAAGGATTGGCATCGGACGACCGCGGTGGTCTGGGAACGAATCGGTGTAGTCGATTCCCAGGTGCCGATAGACTGTCGCCCAAAGATCGTTCGGCGTTAGCGGGCGGTCTGCAGGGTGTTCCCCTTTGGAGTTGGTCGAACCAACGACAAGACCGGTGTTGACCGCACCTGCCATGATGAACGACATCGCTTGTGGCCAGTGATCACGTCCGGGCTGCTTGACGCCGGTTTGTGTTCCGATCGAACTTTCCAGACGTGGCGTTCGTCCAAATTCCCCTGTCACCAGGATCAGCGTCCGACGGTCCATGCCTCGCTGTTGTACGTCTTCGATCATCGCGGTGACCGCCTGGTCATAGATCGGCAACCGGACTTTCAAGTCATCCCAGATGTGACAGTTCACAGCGTGTGAGTCCCAGTTGTAGACCCCTTGCTTAAGCTGTGGCACTCCCGATTGATATGGGTTTTCCATGATGACGGTGACGAAGTTGACCCCGGCCTCGACCAGGCGTCGTGCCATCAGTGCTCGCTGGCCCCAGCAATGGCGACCGTATCGATCACGCGTTGCGTCAGATTCAAGCGAAAGGTCAAACGCCTTTTTTGCCCGGTCGCTGGTCAACATGCTGACAGCTCGTTGTTGATAGCGGTCCATCGATTCCATCAGCCGCGAGGCATCGATCTGGCGTTCAATCCGGTCGAGGCTTCCGAGCAACGACATTCGGTCGTTGACTCGTCGCCCAACACTTTCCAGCGGGCTGATATTTGGGACGACAAAATTGGGGGTGGTCGGATCACCTTCGACTGTGAACGGCAGGTACGACTGTCCGAGGTAAGCTGCACCTTGAGCGAAAACATCGCCAGTTCGGCCCCCTGGATTCAGCGACACATAATTCGGAATGCCGGTGTTCTGACGCTCCCGAATTTTGGCTACGATCGATCCGGTGGCCGGTGCATCATTGACCGTATCAACAGGGGTCAACGGGACTCGACCGGTCATCATCCGTTTGTGACCGCCGCCGTGATCGGCAAAAGTATGTGCCACCGATCGAACCACCGAATACCGGTCGGC
>JBAXBD010000380.1:0-6285 GCA_037142165.1 Schlesneria sp.
CAGCACCATAGGCTTCCAGTGCCCACACTTCCATCTCACCGAATCGCTGACCGCCGAATCGGGCTTTACCACCCAGCGGCTGTTGCGTGATCAACGAGTATGGACCAGTGGCTCGTGCGTGAACCTTGTCTTCAACCAGGTGGTGCAACTTCAGCATGTAGAGGTAACCGACCGTCGTCTTCTGTTCGAACGGTTCACCCGTTCGCCCGTCATGCAACTGAGCTTTGCCGTCCTCTGGAAGACCCGCTTCGACCAGCAGCGATCGAATTGTTTCTTCTGAAGGACTGTCGAAGACGGGGCTTCGAACTTTGAAGCCGAGTTTGGCGGCGGCCCAACCCAGGTGGGTTTCCAGAATCTGACCGACGTTCATACGGCTGGGAACGCCCAGTGGATTCAAGATGATGTCCATTGGTGTTCCATCCGCCAGGAACGGCATGTCTTCTTCAGGCAGGATCTTGGAAATAACCCCTTTGTTTCCGTGGCGACCGGCCATTTTATCGCCGACAGAAATCTGACGTTTCGACGCGACATAGACCTTAACCATCTGAAGAACACCCGACGGGAGTTCGTCACCACGCTTCATCGTATTGAGTTTGCGGTCACGAACGTCGATCGCTTCTTCAACAGGTCCCCAGTGTTCTTTGATGACCTTCTTACATTCAGATCGCTTTTGAGGACTCTTGATTTCAAGGTTCTCAAACTTGCCAAGGAAGCCTTCGGCGTACGTGGCGATGAACTTATCGTCGGCGATCGAACGAATGTCACGGCTGTCGTCGTCCGTCAGCTTCTTTTCCAGAGCCTTCTCGAACTCCTTCAGGAACTCACGGAACGCAGCAGCGATCGTTTCATTCCCGGTATCTTCTACCTTTTTCAGGTCGGTTTCGAACTTCTTCCGATCCCCTTCCGAAAGGCTCATACGTCGCGAGAATTTTTCGGTGTGAATGACGATCCCCTCAGTACCGCTTGGCACTTCGAGTGATTCGTTCTTCACGTCTTCACCTGCACGCCCGAAGATGGCATGCAGAAGTTTTTCTTCCGGGGTCAATTCTGTCTTGGCCTTTGGTGACACCTTGCCGACAAGAATATCGCCCGGCTCGACATAGGTACCTATCTGAACAATCCCGATTTCGTCGAGATGTCGCAGTGCTTTCTCACTGACATTCGGAATGTCACGAGTAAATTCTTCGCGGCCCAACTTGGTTTCACGAACTTCGACGTCAAACTCGTCGATGTGAATCGAAGTGTAAACATCTTCTTTCACGAGGCGTTCGGAAAGAATGATGGCGTCTTCAAAGTTAAAACCTTCGAACGACATGAAGGCAACCAGCACGTTTCGTCCCAGTGCGAGCTCACCCTTGGACGTTGCAGCACTGTCGCAAAGGATTTCACCCTTCTTCACCTTTTGCCCAACTTTGACGATTGGCCGCTGATTCAAACAGGTACGTTCGTTAAGCCCCGTGTACTTCCGCAATGGGAACGACTTGCCTTCAAGCTCGATCCGATCAGCGTCGACGTAAGTGATCTTGCCAGACCGCTCGGCTCGCAGAACCATCCCGGAACTTTCCGCAACGGCAGATTCAAGTCCCGTTCCGACAAGCGGAGATTCCGCAACCAGCAAAGGAACCCCCTGCCGCTGCATGTTCGAACCCATCAGTGCCCGGTTGGCGTCGTCGTGTTCGAGGAACGGAATAAGTCCTGCGGAAACGCCAACCATCTGACAAGGCGAAACGTCGATATAATGGACGTCGGTCCCCGCGATCCAGACCACATCATTGTGGAATCGTGCCATCACGCGATCTTCCGCAATTTTCCCGTCCTGGACACGAGTGTCTGCCGGTGCAATGAAGACTCGCGATTCTTCGTCCGCTCGCAACCACTTCACTTCATCGCTGACCTTCCGGCCAACGACAGAACGATATGGCGTGATCAGGAAGCCGTAGTCATCGACCTTCGCGAAAATACTGAGACTCGAAATCAGACCGATGTTCGTACCTTCAGGGGTCTCAATCGGACAGATTCGGCCGTAGTGCGAAATATGAACGTCGCGAACTTCGAAGCCCGCACGCTTACGATTCAAACCACCAGGTCCGAGGGCACTTAATCGTCGTTCATGGGTCAGCGTCGCCAGAGGATTTGTCTGGTCGACAACCTGCGACAGTTCACCTCGCCCGAAGAAATACTCGATCGCCGCTGAAACGCTCTTTGGATTGACGAGCGTCCGCGGTGACATCTCTTCGACGTCCTTCATCTGCATACGTTCTTGCACAGTTCGACGAAGCTTGAGGAAGCCTTTTCGAATTTCTTCGGCTGCCAGTTCGTCGATCGTCCGCAATCGGCGATTACCGAGATTATCGATATCGTCAACGTGGGCGACCGAATCACCAATCCGCAGCTTGATGACATATCGGATCGAATTAACGATATCTTCCGCCTTCAAGGTCATTTCGGTATCGGGAATATCCTGATCAAACTTTCGATTGATTCGGAACCGACCAACTCGACCCAGACGATAACGATTTGCGTCGAAGAACTTCTCATTGAACAGTTCGATCGCTTTTTCAAGCTGTGGCGGATTACCTGGACGCAACCGCTGATAAATCCGCAATAACGCGTCTTCGTGCGTAATCGTTGGATCTTCCAGAATACTGGACAAAGCCAGCAGATCGTCCATCGTTTCGATGATTTCGACCGTTTTCAGCGTGGAATTGCGAATCTCTTCCGCCGTCGATTTGGTAATCATGTGACCAAGTTCGACAATGATCTCGCCACACTTTTCATGCTTCGCCGGATAAATAATCTCATCAGCGGCATACTTACCTGTCAGGTGGGTAACAAGGTCTTCTCTGTTAACCTTCACCGTCTCGGTTTTGTAGAACAACTTGACGAGATTCGCACTGGTCCCGTAATCAGGGTTCATTGCGCGCAAGAACGTCATTGCCGAAAACTTGCCGCTCTGATCGATTCGCACACCCAGCGTATCACGCTTGCTGATGACGATTTCAATCCAGCTTCCGCGTTCCGGAATCACACGGCATGAAAACTGTTTTCGTTCACCAGGTTCGGCTCCTTGAACGAAGTCGACACCGGGTGACCGGTGCAACTGGCTGACGACAACGCGTTCGGCGCCGTTGATGATGAATTCGCCGCCGCCGATCATGATCGGCATGTCGCCAAGATAAACTTCTTCTTCGATCGGCTGCTCTTTCACAAGTCGCAGCCAGATTCGAAACGGACGGCCAAACGTCAGCCGAAGTTGACGACACTCCAACTGGGTATAGCGTGGTTTTCCAAGTTCGTATTTAATGTATTCGAGGCGATACTTGCCGTCGTAGCTTTCGATCGGAAAGACTTCTCGCAGGATCGCTTCGAGTCCTTCGTCTTTTCGCTCGCGGGCGTCCGCTTCCAATTGCAGAAAACGAACGTATGAGTCTGTCTGAATTTTCGTCAGATCCGAGATCTCGAACGTCCCTTGAATTGTCCCGAAATTGCGAACGGAATTGGTTTGAATAATACGAGTGGCAGGAATCGGCATCGAACAAAATCCCTTCAGGACATTTATCGCAAATCAGAATTCCGTGATGAAGCCTAACCCCTGCATCATCGCTGGATTAAGCGGTTCATACACTTCACGCGACCCGGTCAAAACGTCGCAGACATTTGGATATCGCAAAAATCGTCAAGAGCAACCGAATCACACTACGGGCATCGGCCTATCGAGAACTCATGATCGTTTTCTGTAGCATCAATCTACCTTTATGTGGTTCGTGTGCTTTAAGTACAAGAGCGATCAGCCCGGAAAGAGCGAGGCTTCTCTCCGGGCCAATCGAGACACCAAATTCAAAAAGTACAGTTCGTCACAATGTGGTTTGGGCAGCAGGAAACGAAGAAAACAGAGTTACTTGATCTCGCAAGTACCGCCAGCTGCTTCGATTTCGGCTTTCATCTTCTTTGCATCGTCTTCCGAAACGCCGGTCTTCAAAGGCTTTGGCACGCCTTCAACCAGATCCTTGGCTTCTTTCAAGCCCAGGCCTGTCGCAGCGCGAACGATCTTAATGACGTTGATCTTGGCATCGCCAAATCCCGTCAGAATGACGTCGAACTCGGTCTTGGCTTCGACAGGAGCCGCAGCAGCTCCGCCACCACCGCCACCAGCAGCAGCAACCATCACGCCACCACCAGCAGGCTCAATGCCGTGCTTGTTCTTCAAATAATCCGACAGAGACTTGGCCTGCAACAGCGTGAGTCCCACAATCTTTTCGCCAAGATCAACGATCTGAGCGTCATACGTCGCTTCGGTCATAACAATCAGCCTTTCTTAATTGCTCAAAAACAAACATGTTTCCAGTCGAAATCCAAACCGCCCAAACCATCCGAGCGACACACTTGTTCGACTACTCCGCACGATCACTCAGGGTCTTCACCTGACCGGCCAGCTTACCACCCGCACCCAAAATTGCCCCATTGAGCCGCGCTCCTGGAGACAGAATCAGGCCCGATAGCTGAGACAGCATTTCCTTGCGTCCTGGGCTCTTACTGAGAGTTTCCACATCAGGTGCAGTCAGCGCGGTTTCACCCAGCCCACCACCCTTGATTTCTAACACCTTGATCTTCTTGGCCCATTCCGTCAACTCACGCGACAAGGCGACGATATCTTCACCGCCGAATGCCAACGTTGACGGACCAGCCAAAGCTGGACCGACACCCGACAGACCGATCTGCCCGAGAGCCCGACGAGCCACAGCGTTCTTCACGCCTAACAAACGAATATTCTTTTGACGGAGGGCGAGTCGCAGCTTATTTGCGGTCACAGCATCGACCTTGGAGACGTCAAGAACGACGACTTCACGGCAGTTACCGACGACTTTTTGAATGCCATCGATCATTAAATCTTTGACGTACTTGCTCATGGAAATCAAACCAACCGAGAGGAATTCAAATGTCGACTAAACGGCGACGGTAATACTGGGGGTCATCGTCGCGCCAATCGCAACGTTTCGGATATATTGACCCTTCGAAGTCGATGGCTACAACGACCGAATGTATTTCAGCAAGGCTTCCGTGTTTTCAACCAGTTTTTGATGATCGAACGAAAGGCGGCCTACGACGCAGTGAACATTACCACCTGCATCAACGCGAAACTCGACCTTACCAGCCTTATATTCGCGAACCGCTGAGGCCACATCCTGTGTCACAGTTCCTGCTCGTGGTGAAGGCATCAATCCGCGAGGACCGAGGATTTTACCTAACGGACCGACCACACCCATCATGTCGGGGGTGGCGATGGCAACGTCGAAATCCATGAAACCAGCGCGAATCTTATCCGCCAGATCTTTCCCACCGACGAAATCAGCACCAGCAGACGTCGCAACTGCCGTGTTATCGCCCTGGGTAAACACCAACACCCGTTGTGATTTTCCGATACCGTGTGGCAGAACGATTGAACCTCGCACGATCTGATCGGCCTGTTTTGGATCGACACCGAGCCGAACCGAAATGGCGACGGTTTGATCGAACCGACACTTCCGGATCTTTTCTGGCAGTGTGCTTTCAACCTTCTTCAAAATCTCGACTGCGGTCGGCAAATCTGCCGAAGGAGTTGCTTCGAGAACTTTCGTCAGGTGACGGATACGCTTTGACTGTTGAGCCATTTCTGAACCTAAACCACTTTGAGAATGACACCGCGAGTTATAATAACGCGTCAACGCCCGGGACGACACTCAGTCGCGCCACGGACTGCGCGATTCAAATGACTTCGATTCCCATGCTGCGAGCTGTACCGGCAATCATCTTGGCTGCCTGCTCGACACTGGACGAATTCAAATCTTCAAACTTGACTTTCGCGATCTCAAGCAGTTGTGCCTGAGTCACCGAGCCAACTTTTTCTGTACGAGCATTGTGAGCACCCGTCGCGATCTTCGCTGCCTGCTTCAGCAAAACTGAAGCGGGCGGGCTTTTCAGCACGAACGTGAATGATCGATCTTCGAAGATCGTGATCACAACAGGGACAATCATCCCGTTCAATTCACGAGTCTTTTCGTTGAACTGCATTACGAACTGACCAAGATTGATCCCGTGTGGACCAAGTGCAGTTCCGACTGGAGGTGCAGGTGTCGCCTTGCCGCCGGCAATTTGCACCTTGACCTGAGCCTTGATTTTCGCTTCTTTCTTCGCCACCTGACATCTCCGCTAAGCCGCCACGCACGAACCGACTACACCCGCTCAACCTGCCACGCTTCCACATCCACGGGCGTGCTGCGACCGAAAATCTCGATCATGACCGTTAAC
>JBAXBD010000381.1:0-6279 GCA_037142165.1 Schlesneria sp.
GCCGGATTCCTATCAACGCCCGTTTTTACCATTGTCCTGTTCAACTGAAGATGTCGCCGCAATTCGTCGGCTTGAAAATGAAACTCTTGATATTGATGCCAGAGTTGACGTCGGGTGGAACTCCAAAGATCAGGGGCTGAGTTCACTTGAATCGCAGGTGAAGTCTGTGATTCGTCGGAACGCCCGACCGGAAGCGGTCCTCTTTTATTTTCGAATGCATTCGGCCGTCGATGAGAATGGGGTTCCCTGCCTTGTTCCACCAGGTGGCTCACCTTACCGCAGCGAAACGTGGTTATCTCTGAAAGATGTACTCACGCGCCTCGGCACCAGGTACATCCCGGCTTCAACAAAGAAACTTGTCGTTCTTGACTGTAGCAGTGTGCTGGTGAATTGGAATCAGGGGATCTTACTCAACACGTTTGTTGACCGATTGCCGGAACTGGTTTCCTCAATGGCGATCCCCAATTTGGCAGTTTTGACTTCCGCTGGAACGGCCGAAGTCGAGGCAACATCTCGCGACGAAAAGTGGGGAGTTTTCGGGCACTTCCTGGCTTTGGGACTCAAGGGAGATGCGGACAAACCTGAGAAATCCGGAAACGGTGATCGGTTTGTTTCCTTGAAAGAACTTCATCAATTCGTCCGAGATCATGTGAACGACTGGAGTTTGAGTAATCGGGGACGAAGTCAACAACCTCAGTTGATATCGAATTTAGATACCTCGACATTTGTCATTAACAGCGTCTTCAACGGACAAATCAAAGACGAAACATCTTCCGCAATGAATGTCCCGACGCCCGTTTCCGCCGACGATATTGACTCACTCTGGACGACGTTTGACGAGTGTCAAAGGTTTGATCCATTCCGCTTCGACCCACTCACCTGGACCGACATTGAACAACGACTGACTTGGCTCGAATGCGCCTCAGAAAGTGGAACGGCCTACGCGGGATCGGCGAAACAGATTTATGACGAATTACAGATTCTTCGTGAAGCGTTGCAACATCACCTCAAGTCGGTTCCGAAGAAAAAACTTGTCGTTGAAACGCCACGACTTGTCGATTGGGCTCGGTTTACAAATAAACCCTCGCTTCCGATCACGAATATGCCAATGAATCCCCAGGAAATTCTTGAATACTTCGGGACGGACTCGCCCGTCAGCACCGATGATCTGCAAGCATCTCTCGAAGAATTTCAAAAGTCTCCCAAAGAAGAAAACCTGATTCGAGCGGTCCAATCGCTTGCAGAACTCGATAGGTCAATGGAGCTTGAGCTGACGTGTATGCTGACGGTTTGGCAGCAAAACAATGTGACTCAACTTTGGCCAAACTCGGACTTTCTCGCGCGCGTCGTCAAATTGCACCAGCTTGCTGAGGATGCGACCGATCAGTACGACGAACGCGTTATCGATTGGATTCGACCGCTGATTGACGCGGGTGATACCGCCCGAAGAAAGGTTGACGATCAAGTTTTCATTGGCCGAGACGTTCCGACAAAAGAACTGTTCGAAGCAAGCCAGAACTATGAAAACGCCATGCAAGTTGCCAGACGAGTCGCCGAGGCCTACTCGGTTCGTGACCATCTGGCACATGAACTCCCTTATCTGGCCCAGTGGCTGATGTCTCCTCCCATCGATGTGTTGGATACGGATACCGTTCGCGATGAGGCAACTCTGAAGTCGGATAAAAGAACGTTGTCAGAAATAGCCCGTCAATTAGCATTATTGGATCAGAGCTTATCAACTCCCCCATCGGACAACATCGTTACAAGTATTGATCTCCCGTTTGAAGGAGTGCTCTATCGAATTCAATCGCAACGAAGGGATCTCCTTAAGCGATTGGATGCAGAATATGAACGGCTCATACAATCGAGTGGAAATTCGGTTGCCGACTGGTCTGCCATGCAGAGCATTTTGTCAATTCCACTGCTTCCGCAACGAAGCGACAAACTGAAACTGACACCCTCTCAGCAACGCGCCGAACTGCGAAAGAAACAACGTTTCTTCAATAGCTCACAGGCTCAATTGGATAATCCAAAGTCCGTCGGGATTTCAAAACCAATGCGACTGTACCTTGATGAACTCTTCTCGGAAGATTCCAACAGTCTGGCTGCGATGATTGTTCAACGCGAAACCGACGAATCTAACGCGATCATCCAACGAGAGCCTGGGAAATCTCAAAATTGGGGGGTGATTGCCGAAGCACGAGGAACACAATTGCGGCTTTTTTTGGCGTCGGTATCAGAAAATGTTCGAGCCGATTCAGAACGTCAAAAAACAATGATCAGCAAATCGATTTACAAGAACTCTCGCGGTGAACGGCTTGTTCGGTCATCCGCATCACTTGGGCCATTCGTACGAGAACGAATTGAATTTCAAGAGAAGAATCAAGAGAAGAATCAAGACCCGATCTATTCGCGCAGCCTGTCTGATCTTCAACAGATACTGTTATGGAAAACACGTCGTCACCTGGACGATTTCTGGGGCGTCAGGACACCAGACGGGTCAGTTTACTTTCAGGCTGCAGCAAAAAATACGATCCAGAAGGCTGAATCGATTCCAGAGATGACGGCTTTTGCCAAAACGGAAATCAGTCGTCTCAGGAAGCTCCGTGATCAACGTCTGGAAGCAGCCAGTCACGGACTGACGACAACTTCCGATCACCTGATGCTCGCCGATGGCATGGCCCCTGTCGTTGCAAAAGTCGCCGTGCGGCAAAATCAAGATGAAATGGCGCAGTTTCCAGAGGGACGTGCCGCCGTCTTCATTCGCGAAATGTCCCATGCCGAATCGTTCCCTGTCGGCGGTGTTCGAATCGGCGAGACTTCGTCATTGGAGATTCCTCTGCCGTCAAGTACTGATCGAAATGTCTTATCGACGCAGTTTGATATCGCTTTGGACAACATCAATACCTACGACGCGCCGGCCGACTTAAAAGCTGTGACCGTGTTCCGAGGGAATGAGTACACCGGCGACATGAGTGTTAACTCGATCAGCGGTGTCGTTATTGATTATCAACCATTCGACTCACGCGAATCCAAGATCACCGTTCGCGGGCGACGGCTTAAAAAGCAATCGATTGTCTTTATCCTGGATTGTTCTGACAGTATGGGGCTGGAACTACCCCTTGAGTCCGAACGACAAAAAGGTTCGCGATTACAGATTGCCAAACTGGCATTACAGGGAATGCTGGATAAGCTGTCCGAAGACGAAAGCCATCGAGTCGGGGTATTGTGCTTCGGCCATCGCGTCGGCTGGGATCTGAAGCAACCTGGACAACTCCTGCGACAGCCCGCGTACGAAGGCTCGATTCCCGATCAGATTCGCCCCTTTGACGACGTCGAAACAATTCTTCCCCTGGGTCGGTTCGATGCGAGTTTTTCCGCCGCGGTCAAAGGACGCCTGGATTCGATCAAAAACTGGGGAGAAAGTCCGCTTTACCTGGCGATCATCCAGGCTCTGAAGCAGTTTGAAACCGATGAGAAAGATTCTGACAGATCGATCGTCGTGATCACCGACGGAATGAATTATCAATTTAATCCTTCGTCATCCGCACGAAGATCGGTAAGCGATGTCTTCGCAGCCTGGAATGAACAGAAAGTACCAATTCACATCGTGAGCCTGGGCATCGCAGCCGACCAGGCCGCTGCCGCTCAGCGGGAGTTCGGGGATATCGCGAAAAGAACACAGGGAAAATATGTCCGTGTTCAAGAAGCCCAGTCTCTGGCTGATTATCTGGCCTCCCTGCAACAGGTCAGCAAGTTCCGTGTTCGCGATGAATCCGGGCATCAGGAGGAGCAGGATGTCAGCAAGTCTGTTGTGGTAACGACGGCAGCCGACCGACCCCAAGAATTTGAGGTGTCCATGGCGACGGCTGTCGAAACGCTGTCGTTACAGGGTGGTGAGTTTGTCGAGCTCACTCCTTCCCGCGACAACCGACGGCTCGAAGTCATCCCCTATCAACTTGGGCAACCTCATTTTGTGCCACTCGTTCGCGATGATCCAAGGAACTCAAAAACGGACATCCTCGCAGGAATTCATCGCCCGTTTCGCCGGGGAAGACAAGTGCGCTTCGAAGTTTCATTTCAGCATCGAGAGCGCCTTTTCCTCCCACGTCCTGCAGAGGCCTGGGTCGAGATCACACCAATCTCGCCAATGACCCAGAACGAGCCCATTTACGTGTTCTACGACAACGAGTATCTGCCGGAAACTTCGGTTCCAGTCCTCACCTGGACGGTCAGCGACTGGCCTCCGGATGCAATGCAGGCAAAAGTTCGAGTCTGGAGTCGAACGGACAAATCCGTACCGTCGGCAATCGTGGCGCTGAAGTCGGTTATCGATCCATTAAAAAACCCTGATGTCGATCTCAAAGAAGTACCCGGAGTCAACTATCGCATTCGGATTCGACGCGAGGGGAATCTGCAGGTGCTGGTTGAAGAACGTCATTCCTCCACGTCAAGCGGCGTTGGCTATCTCAAAGTCGCGTTGAAATCCGCGATCACTCCCACCCGAGTTCGGCACAAGTTTGATGCGGCCAATCAAATCGCAACTCATGCGTTCCTGTTTGAAGGCCAGCCCGATCGCGTTTGGCAGGAGGGCGAGATTCAGTTTACTTCACAATCGTCTGCAATCGCAGGTGCCTGGAGAACAGCAGAGCAAGTTGTGGTTGACGTGACAGAATCGGCAGACGTCCACAAAATCCGAGTCAGCCGTTGAAGGTACGCGAGATCCTCTTGGCGATTTGACAAGCGTTATTCTTTTTGGTCTGCTCTGGCTCACATAAGCAGACCGGTCCCCAAACTCGAATGGTTTTTCCGGGATCATCATGTGATCGAAGATTGATTTATGGTACATCGTACTCGATTCATGGTACGCGGTACTTGATTTATGAGACATGGTAGAGGTGCAGCAAAGTGCAATATCTTCCTGTGAACTGGTACGAGGGATTGTTCCTTCTTCCTCAGCACTTTCAGGCCGCGGACCGATATTGGTCTGAAGTCGCAAATGTCTCTGAATCCTTCGACCACGCCTACAATTATGGCCTGTACGCGATGGAGTTCAGCCGTGAAGCGCTTGCCAATGGCCAGTTTGAAGTGCGGATGCTTCGAGCCCGAATGCGCGACGGGACGATTGTCAGCTTCGATCCGGGGCAAGAGCCTGATCGCGTTGACTGCCGGGGCGAGATCGTCGGACTGAAAGAAGCACTCGCGAAACTCAACGAGGCTTTCGAGGCGGAATCGGCGGTTCGAGTCTATCTTGCGGTACCCAAATTGAAGTTGGGTCGCGCCAATGTCAGCAGTAGCACGGAACAATCCGAGACACGCTTTGCTGAAGCAAACCTCATGTTGCAGGATGAAAGTTGCGGTGGAAACGATGTCGAAATTCAGTTTCGCAGCTTGAATGTGAAAATCCTGCTGACGACACAAGACCTGTCGGGTTATGAGGTCCTGCCGATCGCTCAAATCAAGCGGGCTGGTGAAGGGAAAGCGATACCACATCTTGATTTGGACTACATCCCCCCGTTGCTGACGATTTCAGCCTGGCCAGGTCTGGGACGCGACATCGTACGGGCGGTTTATGACGTGATTGGACAAAAGATCGAAACGCTCAGCAGGCAATTGGTCAATCGCGGGATCGGACTTGATAGCCGCCATCCCGGAGATCTCGAACGCATTCTCATGTTGTCGGTGCTCAATGGTGCCCAGTCCCGATTGTCAGTATTGGCATTTGCAAACGGAGTGCATCCGTTGACGGCTTACACGGAACTGTGCGGGATCGTCGGGCAACTCGGCATTTTTTCTCCCGACAGGCGAGCAAAAGCAGTGCCTCCTTACGATCACGACGACTTGGCTCGCGTGTTTACGATGGTTCGTCAAGAGATCGAATTGAGTATTGACGCCGTTCGCGAATATGAGTTCCAGCAACGGTATTTTGTGGGAGTGGGGATGGGAATGCAGGTTTCCCTGGAGCCTCGCTGGTTTAATTCCGACTGGCAATGGTTCATCGGGATCAACAAGGGCGATCTGACTTACCAGGAATGTCGTGATTTGCTTTCCGCCGGTCAGCTCGATTGGAAGCTGGGGAGTGCTCGCCAGGTCGAAGTTCTGTTCAATCGCCGCGCAGAAGGACTGGTGCTGTCTGCGGTCGAGCGTCCCATTCGGGCTCTTCCTTCCAGCCAGGACTGGATGTTTTATGAAGTGGCGAAGAAGGACAATCCCGCTTGGCGTGACGTGGAAGAAACCAAGACATTGGCCATGCGATTGAAGGATTCATTGATCGAAAAC
>JBAXBD010000382.1:0-6269 GCA_037142165.1 Schlesneria sp.
CTTTTGTGTGGCGGATGGCATCACCGTCATCACGGCGACACCGCATTGCCATCGGTTACTCCATCTGCTGCGAAACCAGATTTTGCCTCATGTCGTTGCACTCAACCAGGAACTGAAATCAGCGAAGATTCCACTCACGGTTTTGCCCGGCTCCGAGATTCAGGTCTTCGATTCCGACGTCTACCGTCGTGAATTTGAGGAAGATGTCTACTGTCATCTGGGTGATCGTAAAGATTTCACACTGCTCGAATTCAACTGGGCCGCTTCGATGTTTCCGCGAGATTCCGTCGAACTCATCGAGTGGATTCGGGATCGGGGAATGATCCCGATCATCGCCCACCCCGAACGTCACGACTTCTTCCGGGACCAGCCTGAACTCCTGCCGCCGTTAGTCGATGCGGGAGCCTGGATCCAGATCACAGCGGGTTCACTGCTGGGCAACTTTGGCGACGAAGCCAAAGCTTTCGGAGAACGTTTTCTCAATACCCATCGTGAGGCAATCCTCGCCACTGACTCGCACAACGTGGAACGATCTTCCGGACTTTCGGCAGGATACGCCTGGGTCGAAAAACATCTCGGCCCCGAACGCGCACTCGATCTTCGTCAGCGTGCGGATCGTGTGAAAACTACCCTGCTGACGAACGGGGAAAAATAAAGACAAAAAGGGGGACAGGCACCGCGGACGGAGCCAGTCCCCCTTTTTGTGATTCTGCAGTCGGCGAGATGTTGAGCAATGACTGATCTCACTCACGCGATCAATCAACAAACGTATCGCCGCAACGCGAGCGACGTCATCTTCACCACGGCATTACCAAACTCAACCACGGCCCGCCAGACGCTGAAGCTCTGCTGCGAGAATCCCGGCGCTTTGATGCCAACTAGGAGCCACAGGGGATGGCAGCGATTCTTGCGAATTGCGGAGCAGTCCTTCCAGGATTCCTGCCCGAATCCCCGCTGCGGTTGGCTCGATGTAAATGGAATCTTGGCCCCCCGCTTCACGGATTTCGGCGAGATCCGTGGTCACGACGCGAGTTCCGCAAGCGCGGGACTCCATCGCGGGCATACCGTACCCTTCGTACAATGAAGGAAAGACGAACAGTTTCGCTCCCCCGTACAGAGCAGGCAAGTGACCATCTGCGACGTACCCGAGGTGTCGAAGGTGCTGACCGCCGTCGCGCTGCAGCAACTGCTCGATCTCGGCAAATCGGCTCTCTTTTCGTCCGACCAGCACCAGTTGATAATCAGGTAATTCATTCGCCTCTTTCATCGCCAGAAAGGCCTTGATGAGCGTGGCGACGTTTTTACGCGGGTCCCATGTCGCCACATTCAGCAGGTATGGGCGATCAAGGGCATATTCCTGGCGAACCTGTGCCAATTGTGCATCGGATGGCTTTTGGAACCGCTCATCCAACCCCGGCAGCACGACAATCGATTCACGGCCGAATCGATTGCGGATTCGCTGTTGTGTTCCGCCCGAAATCGTAATGATCGATTGAGCCCGTTTCAGGTCTCGGTTGAAGAACAGACGAAACGCGAGGGCATGCAGCCAATGGAAAGAATCGGGAGCGACCTCATGCACAAAATCGTAAACCGTCACAGCGGCAGGAAGATCCCGAGGGAGTTTCGGCAAAAAGACATAAGGACTCCAAAAGACATCGAGAGCATCAGCCCGGCACAGCTTCCCTTCAGCCAGTTTTTGCCAGATGACCGGGGACTTTGCAAACCAGCTTGAATCAACCCGTTGCGTGAGCTTGCCGGGGAACTTCGCGAGTTCCAGGGGTGATGGGGTATAGAGAAAAAACTGAGCATCCGGGAGAAATGAGGGGAGCGCATGAAACAGGTGCATTGCATACAGCGAATGCCCCCGAGGTTGCTCTCGAAACAGCGTACCATCAATTCCGATTCGCAATGGTCTGTTCGTCACTACGGGAATCCTGCTTTTGCTGTACCCTGATCCATCAAACGAAACGGGAGTGAGGAGAGAATAGAGGAATCACGGAACCTGTTTGGCAGACCACCGACGGCAAAGACGCAAAAACCATCGTTTTAAACTTCGCTTGTGGCGAGTTGGCTTGGACAACCAATGCGTTGTCCCCAGCGAGAACGAATCATTGACATTTGCCGGATAGGACAACAGAGCATGCAGTTCCGGCTCTTCGGCACGATGATAGAAGCGGTTCAAGCCGTCAAACAAGGCGAAGGTGTATTGATTTTGCAGAAGAATGGATTCCCACTCAGGCCACGATGGCTGCGGGGGTTGAAGTATGTCGCTCTCCGGCTGAAATCGAATCGCCTCGATGACGATGACTCGTGGCCGGAACGTCGTCCAGTCAGCCCCGAGCAGTACATCGCGTTCGGCTCCTTCGACATCGATTTTGAGGAAATCGACTTCTTTCCCGCCAAGAGTTTTGGCAATTTCTTCAAGAGTCGTCATCGGAACAATGCGAGTTTCCTTCTGAATGCCTTTTTTCCAAAGCAACTGTTCGTGCGCGGAGGGAATGACGCTTGATAAACCCGTCCCAACCCATTCATGAAATTCGATCTGACCCGTATGGCGACCGACGGCAACATTTAGATTCTGGTCACGGGGCCGCTGACGGACGAGCTTTTGGTACAGGTTCTTGACCGGCTCGACATTGATCCCGGACCAACCTCGATCGTAAAAAGTTTTCGTGACGGAATCTTCGACCGGATCAAAGGCACCTACGTCGATGTAATTTCCCCGCCGCACATTTTTAAAAACACGATCGAGCACAACGTCTTCAAAATTTTGAGCGTAGGAAATCATCGATTTGCAAATTTCGTTGGCAAAAGTTCAAGTTGATCATGGACTGACTGGTGAAATCGTCTCGCAAATCATCACGAGTATTTTCGAGCGGAATCGTTCCGGGATCAGGCACACGATCCGCAAAGGGACTCCAAAATCGACTAAAGTATGCAAAGCAGATCGGTGAATGAGTGATGTTGTGTCGTCGTTTCGGCGAGACGTTTCTGGTAATCGAGCTCAAGCATCGGCAATGTGATGGGGGGCAGATTGACCCAGTCCGGTCGACCGATATCATAAATCGCTCGAGCCCGGCTCAGGAACCTGAATAAAGGCTGTTTACCCTGGCTACGATTCACCCCATAAGGCCAGAACTCAATGACCACGAAGGGGCATGCTTCTTTCGCAAAAAACACCTTCGAGGCCCCTTCCAGAATCTGACCTTCATGTCCCTGCGTATCGATCCAGACCAGTGTTTCGTGATTGACGGAAAGTTGGTGGGTGGGAAAAAAAAGATCGACCGTCGAGGTTTTAGTCGATTTCGTAATTCGCGTATTTTCTTCGTTCAGCGGTATGCCCGCTGGAGACCTGCTGCGAATCCGGTGGTCGCCAAAGTTCTCGCGGGAAAGTTCCTTACATGCCTCCCCCTCTTGATCAGACAGGGCAATGTGAAAGACGCGAGCTCGTTCGTCAATTCGATTGAGAATCAGATTACATTTCAAAAGGGCAAAATTATCGCGATCCATCTCGAATCCAATTCCCTGATCGAATCCGATGTTGGTTAACGCGTAAATCAAATGGGTTCCAATATTTGCCCCGATATCAACAAAGGTTCGCGGGCAAAACTGGTACTGTCGGGTCAGAAACCGGACGACTTCGGCAATCTTGGGCTCGTCACCATGCCCATTGACCCGCAGGGATCGAGAAATCACCTTGTCTCGTGTATCAACCAGCATGGGGCCATTGTGTGTGTTGATGACGTTCAGTTTCTGTTCGATCGAAAGAAAACGACGAAAAATGGAGGCACCCGTTGTATTGCGGCTGATCGACGGCAAAATCAGGCGCGAATCTTCCGGTTGAAAACTCGCCGCGATGAATCCATCTCCGCTAAACGATTCATCAATATTGTGCTCGCAAAGGATCGTTGCCCCCAGGCGTTTCAATTCGCTCAGGCAGTCTTGATGAGTCGTCGGTGAATGGGAAATGGAGGCATGATGGGTCGAGACAAGCACAAATCGAACCAGGCCTGCGGCAACCGCCTTGTCCATGGAGCCTAGAAACGAAAGTTCGGCCCCCTGCACATCCATGTGAAGTATCTCGATCCGGCGGTTCCCCGTAAATTCCGCCAGACTGACCATGTTGTGACAGGGAATGTGGTCCATCTTTTTATCAGAGTCACGTTTGAAAGTGACCGATTCGGACCAGTCTCCCCCGACACACGCGTTAATCCAACGGGCCTGCCGACCGTTCAAGGAGAGATTCTCTTCACCGCATTTCAGGTACAGTTTATCGGGCTCGATACAAACCGCGTCAGAACCGGCAACGGCCCCCAGATACCAGTTGGTGTAATATGCCCAAAAAGCGCCGATTTCGACGATCAGACTGTTGGGTCGGGCCACCTGAATCAGGTGGTGAAAGATCAATTCTTCCTGAGGTTCGTGATGCCCCTTTAAGCCGCTAATGATGCGCGACATCCACTCGCCATAGTAACCATCTGCCCGGACCAGAGACCCCTCATGCATTCGTTGAACCAGGATGCCGTTTTTGTTGGAAATTGACCCTGCACCGGGGACCTTGGGAATCCGATCTGTATCGCGGCAACTTAACGTCATCCGTACGCGATCTTCGATGGTTTGAATTCGATTCGTGCCACCAAAAATAAGAAGGGACTTCTTAATGAGGCGTTTGAGCACATGTAGAGTACTCATCAGTCATTCTTCCAACGGAGATAAGACACAATGCTGTGGCAGTCATTCCTGACTTCACGCAGCGCAGAACGATCATCTTGACGAAATCCGGTTCCAGGATCCTTACGAATGAGAGGTGAATCGCTTCAAAAGATTCGTCACAGGACCAGGCAACGGCCATAAGGGGTTGATCGCGGTACCAGGGGCTTGATTGCAATTCCGGCAGAGTGCGGTCGTGTTGCATCCACCTGACTCATTCTTCCGCAGTTGCTGGTATTTTTCGCCATTCCAGACTTCCTGCAGCGTCTGGCTGTTCAAGTCACCTAAGGGTAAGGTCGCATCGTAGTCGTAGCAACAGGGGAGTACGCGTCCATCCCAGGCAATTACCACGCTCTTCCAAAGATAGCCACACGGAAACTTTCGCGCCGATTGGCGAAGTTCTTCCCGAGACCCGGAGACCGCAAGGTCAACAAACTGATCATCCTGATTCGCCCAGTTCACATAAGGCTTTGCGATGACTTCATCCGCTCCGTACCGTTTCCACTCGTCCTTAAACGCTTCGATTTGTGATTTCGTTTCTTCCATCACAATGATTGAAAGTATCGTATGGGGCTTTTTCGTTCCGAGTTGTTTTCGTCGACTGAGAAACTCTTTGACATTGCTGCAGACTTCTTCAAAGGTGAAGGTCGAGCTGATCCGAATTTTCTCGTAAACCTCTTTGGAGGTTCCATCAATCGCGAACATGACGGTATTGAGGCCTGAATCGAGTATTGCCTGAGAACGCTCGGGAGTCAGCAGCGTGGCATTTGACGAAATCCCCAACGAACTGACCCCCTGCGCTCTGGCGTATTCGATCTGCTCAAACAACCGCGGATGCATTAATGGCTCACCAAACCAGTGGAACCAGCAAGGATTTGAGTAGAATTTGATTTCACCGAGGATCTTTTGAAAGAGTTCGTCGGACATATTTCCCAGATCACGTTCCATGATGTCTGGTTCACCCCGAGGACACATCACGCAGCGAAGATTGCAGTAGTTAGTCGATTCGATTGCAAAAACTTCCGGATGATTACGGAGTACCGTTGATCCATGGTGGTAGCCGTATACTCGCCAAAAATCATTGACACTCCTCTGAAGCATGCCAAAACCGGTATTACCAGGGAACATCAAATACTCCAACTCCGAATAAGGCTCATTTAAAAATACAAATCCCGACGATAGCAAACCTTAAAATGAATCCAATGGTTTTCTCTCACGTTTTCGGGTTTTATCCAAAAAGAGGCCGAAAACTACGAGTTTTAACACTTGCCGGGAAAAAACCTGCATTGGGAAAAACAAAGGGGACAATCTACTTTACTATCAGTTCTGATTGCATTCATTGCGAAGACAAAAAGGGGGACAGGCACCGCGGACGGAGCCAGTCCCCCTTTTTGGATTGGGGCTAACGAATTATCAGCCGTTCGAATCGAGCTTTAAACTTCAATGCGGTTGATGGCCTCGGCTCGGCGCTGTTTGATTCTTGGATCAATCTGATCGTCCAGTTGTTCTCGTCGTCGTTCTTCGGCGGTCATTTTCAGTTGCTGTTCGTGCCGCCAGAA
>JBAXBD010000383.1:0-6268 GCA_037142165.1 Schlesneria sp.
ATGCCGTTCTGGTCGATCAATCCCCGCTGACAAAATCATCTCGCAGCAATCCTGCCACCTGGCTGGAAGTCTTCGACGAAATTCGGCAGACGTTTGCATCAACAGCCGACGCAAAGCAGCGAGGTTTCACGGCTCAACATTTCAGTTTCAATTCCGCCAGTGGTGGTCGGTGTCGAAGTTGCCTGGGGCCCGGCTTATTAAAACACGCGATGCAGTTCCTGCCCGATGTGACGCTGGTCTGTCCCGAATGCAATGGCACCCGTTATCGACCGGAATTGCTCGACATCAAGTATCGAGGCCGTTCGATCGCCGATGTGCTGGCAATGAGCGTCTCGGACGCCGCCGCGTTCTTCCGCAGCCAGCCCCGAGTGCAGTATCGATTTCAATTACTCAAGCAGATCGGTCTCGATTATCTGGTGCTCGGCCAGCCGTCAGAAACATTGTCCGGTGGTGAAGCGCAGCGTTTAAAACTCGCCGCCCGCCTGGCCATGCCCAGCCGAGGTCCCAGTCTGATCATCTGCGACGAACCAACCACCGGCCTGCACACCACTGACGTGGCCAAACTGATTTCATGCTTCCAAGAACTGATCGCAAACGGTCACACACTCGTGCTCGCCGACAACAGTCCCGAGCTTCTCAATGCTGCCGATCACGTCGTTGAGATGATTCGCGCCTGACCACACCCCAGGATCGTGGATTCTCGGTTTGATTGCGTTAGTCCGCGCAGCGTGCTCAAATAATGAACGGTTTGAACCGATCGCCGATTCTTTTTGATGCTTGACACAGTTCTCTGACTTTTTTTGCTCAGTTTTGCGTTAATAACAGGGAGAGGACGGATCATGTCACAACCGCAAGGGCCGGGGGGCGAGCCGGGAAAGTTCCTGGCAAATGAACAACTGCTTTTCGGTATTCTTGCGCTCCAGAACAATTTCGTCACTCGCGAACAGTTCATTGCCGCTTTCGACACTTGGGTGCATGACAAGTCACGGAAATTGGCTGAAATCCTGGAAAGCCAGCGAGCGATGTCGCTTGACCAGCGTCAAGTTCTTGAATCACTCGTTGGCATGTTCATTAAAAAACATGGTGGTGACGCGGAAAAAAGCCTGGCGTCATTGAGCACGGTTTCGCCCGTGCGTTTTGACCTCGAGAAGCTTAACGATCCCGATCTGCAGGCCAGCCTGGGGTTTGTAGGGCAATTGACACCACATGATGCCGCACAAGCGACAACGATGCCGTTCAGAGGGCACACGTTACTGGGGCGGTTTCGCGTTCTCCGTCCACATGCAAAAGGGGGATTGGGGCTGGTCTCTGTTGCGCTCGATCAGGAACTGAACCGGGAAGTCGCCATTAAAGAGATTCAGGCGCGGCACGCCGACGATCCCTTCAGTCGTGATCGTTTTTTAATGGAAGCCGAAATTACCGGAGGGCTGGAACATCCGGGAATTGTCCCCGTGTATGCTTTGGGAAGTGGTCCAGATGGCCGACCCTATTACGCGATGCGGTTCATCAGGGGTGACAGTCTGAAGGAAGCAATAGAAGCGTTTCACCGGGCCGACAACCCAAACCGAAACGATCCAGGAGCAAGAGAACTGGCGTTAAGGCAATTGCTGGGTCGGTTTGTCGATGTCTGTAATGCGATCGAATACGCCCACAGTCGAGGGGTCCTGCATCGAGACCTCAAACCCGGCAACATCATGATTGGAAAATATGGCGAAACTCTGGTCGTCGACTGGGGGCTGGCGAAGACCGATTCCGTAGAAAAAGCAGCGGTGCGTCAGTTTGTTGATCTTCAAGAAGAACGGACATTGCGCCCCTCACTGGGAAGTGGTAGTGACCCGACGCTTGAGGGAACGATTGTCGGAACGCCTGCTTTCATGAGTCCCGAGCAGGCAGCGGGACTGACGAATGTCGGCCCAGCGTGCGACATCTACAGTTTGGGTTCCACGCTGTACGCGCTCCTCACTGGTGAAAAGCCTTTTCAAGATCTTGATCGCGACGTGATTCTCGCGAAAGTCCGTCGAGGCGACTTCCCGCCGCCGAAACATTTGAAGCCTGAAATTCCAGCGCCTCTGAACGCGATCTGCCTTAAGGCGATGGCACTCGAACCGAAGAACCGTTACGCCACCGCATTCGAACTCGCATCAGACATCGAGAACTGGTTAGCAGACGAGCCGGTTTTAGCCTACCCGGAAACCTGGCTGTCCCGGTTTGGTCGCTGGTCGCGGCACCATCGATCCGCGGTGATCAGCGCTGGCATTTTTCTGTTGTGCAGCGCGATTGGACTGGGGATCAGCACAGCCCTGGTACTGGCTGAACAGCGTAAAACGGAAGAACAGAGGCGGATTGCGGTTAAGAACTATGAGATCTCGCGGGACCAAAGTTTTCAGATTATTAAATTAATCGAAACGTCTGAACCAGAATTCGCCATGGTGCCCGCACTACATCATCGGCGTGCCGAATTGTTGACGACCGCCTCCAATGCCTGCCGAACATTTCTGAAACAAGAACCGAACGATATCGAGTTAATTAAACGTGCGTCGCAAATCTATCGGTTCACGGCCAATTTCCATCGATTGACCTACGACATAGGAACAGCAGAAGGTTTTTACGACGAATCGATCGCCCTCCGTGAAGGGCTTGTTTCGAAGTTTCCGGATGAGAAACTTCGGCTTGCGGACTCATTGCGAGATTATGCGAGTCTGCGAATCAAGCAGGGGCAATTGCTTGACGCACAGGAAAAGCTGAAAAGATCCCTTGAGATTGCCGGAGAGCAAGTCCAACGCGACGACAATCCGTCATTGCAACGAACGATCGCTCTCGGACGGTTGAATCTCGGGCTGATCGATTACCGACTCGGAAATCATCTTAAAGCAGGGGTGACATCCAACATTCAGGAAGCTGAGAAGTTATTGCGCGGGATACTGGAGGGAAAACCCGAAGCAAGAATCCCGTACGATCCAGTTTTACTAGCTGCCACAATCAATCTCGGGGCGATGATGAAACATGAAAGCGGCGATCTGGAGGGCGCCGAGAAGGACCATAAAGCCGCCATTGGATTGCTTGTCGAACTTCGAAAGACAGCGTCAAGAATGGTTAATGACGCTGATGTTCTCCACATGGATGCCGAGTGTCGAATTCAGCAGTCCCTCACCTGGGCCAAGACAGGCAAACCAAATTACGCTTCAAGTGCAGAGAAGAATGTCATTTCGGCAATTACAAATCTCGGAATCCTGGAAAAAACGTATCCTTTAATCCCTATCTATCAAGAGTCCGTCGCTGCGGCTCATAATTTCCTTGGAGAAATTCGTCTCGGACGCGCGAATGAACTAGAAGCCGAACCGCGCAATGCATTATTGCTCGAAGCTCGCAAAGATTTTGAGAAGGCGAAAGTTTTACACACCAGCTTAGTTGCAAAATATCCTCAATTGCCGGAACTACAATGGGAACTCGCCAGGTCCTATGCGGGCCTCGGTCAAATCGCCGCGAGACTCAAAGACGAAGACCCGACATCGTTGTTTGCTGAAGCTGAAACGGAACGCAAAGCGGCTCTTGAAAAATCACCGAATGACGCTCGATATCAGCGCAAACTGGATGATCTTCAGTAGGACAGGATGCTTGAAGGAAAGTGGCAAGCAAGTTCATGGCCCGCAGGGTCATCGACGTCGCCGATGTGAGATTTGACTACGCCCGAAACAACGAGTGGCGATGCCGCAGTCAAAACCAACAAAGTATTATCATTCGAGGCTCTCGTTTAACCTGGTCGAGTTGGCCTTTATATCCAACGAGAACAATCGACTTGAGTACGATCAAATACAGGTTCATCAATGCTGACTGTTACGGTCACGCAGGGTCACTGATGTAAGTCACGGGGAAATAGCCAGTTAATATTCTTAAGTCGACGTCGTATCCACAAGGAACAAATCGATTTCACGCAAATCAAATTTCAGTTTCACTCAGAATGGCTATTAAGGCATCGAAGGGTCATCGAGGTATGTCACAGGCATATCGATGACGGGGATTTCTATATTCCCCCCACCGTTGGTATCCACCAAAGTGATCGTGAGCACTCCATCCACAGGAGTAACATCACGTACACCGGCTGTTTTAGGATTGTTCGCCGTCAACTTCACCAACGCCCGTTGAGCATTAGTTTTTTTTCCCACGACAAATGCGCTAAAATTCAATGTCGAATTTACTTTATCTTCGATGATGTCATTCTTAACCTTGAGTGCACCTGAATGCGCGAATGTATCACCGCTCGGCGGCTTCACTCTAACGAAGCTCACTGTACCGTGTTTTGTACTGATAGAAGCGGCAGCAACGTGCTTAGCTATAGTTGGCATTTAAGATTCTCACGGGGTTTAAGAGTTCTTGCTTAGCAACGCGTTCGAAATCGTAAACGACAACCGTAGCTCGTCCAACAGGAATAATCGGTTGACACGCAAGTGCGATCAAAGGTTCACCCGCACTGCTCTTCACGGAGTCGCCGGAATTGCTGGGTCGCTGATGTATGCGACCGGCAAATCTGGGAGAGGATAGGTTAAAGCCAGCATCGTATCCACCAAAGTGATACTGAGTAACCCATCCGTAAGAGCTGCAGCGGCTGCGTCCGCCGCAGCAGTCGGGTCATCCACTGGCGCGGCGACGATTGCAGGATTGACCGCCGTCAACTTCACCAAGGCTCGCGATTCAGTAGGCGTACCAACGATCTCCGCCTTAAAAGTCACCGAATTCTCCAAATCTGTGACCAAGCCACCACTAACCTTGAGCGCATTTGGATTTTTGAATTTGTCACCCCCCCGCGTGACCACAGCAATGAAGCTCACCGTTCTGTCAAAGGTATTGATGTGACCAACGGTAGCGAAAGCTTTGTGACTCATCGGTAAAACCCCTTGCGATTAAAGAATTCGGTTTGAAGCGCCGATGCGTGTCGTAAGCCACAGCCGTATCATTTTCAACCATGACCGCGTTCAAAATTGCGATAAGCGGAGGTTGATGTTTTGGTTTTTTCTTCAATCCCTGCGACGAGTTAATCGAAGACACACTTCTTCACGCAATGGATTTTATGGAGCAGAAGGGTCATCGATATATGTGACCGGCATCTCAAGAGCTGGCATATTTGTAGAGGTCCCGGAAGAGGTATCAACTAAAGTGATACTTAGTGTTCCATCCGTAGGTACGGTGCCGCTTAAACGTGTCGGAAGAGCTTTGGTCTGATACAACTTCAAAATTGCCCGATGTTGGTCAGTTCTCGACGTTACTAAGGAAGCTGTAAAAATCAACGTCGTATTATTTTCTTTATCTTCGACGGTGATCGGATGATTGATAAATGCGACCGCAGGGAATGTTTCGCCAGGCCGCAGCACCAACGTAACGAAACTTGGCACACCGGGCGCTAAAACGACACTCGCGGCAGCAACGGGTCTATGCTTCGGCATTTTGAATTTCCCATCAGTTTATGACCTTCGGTATCAAGCTCTCCTCAGTTGTAAGAGGTCACTGTATCGTTTTCAAACGTAATCGCTCACCAGAAGCGACCGAAAATTTGCGATGAAAGGCGGTTCGAGTCTTCAGTTTTTCTTCAATATCTGCGACGAGCTGACGGGTGATCCATAAATTCCGAATCATTCGAACTCGACTTCCTATGCGACTAGAAATTGACAAAAATTATTAAATAAACGTCTTGACACGTAAAGACAACGTCACTACCATGCGATGTGAAGTCGTCAAATATTCTTTTTCGAAGATATTGAGCGGCACCGAATCGCCGCGAGAGTTAACTTGAGAGAGTCGTTCGTCGAAAAATCGATGAACCGAAAGTTTTTCTTGAACTGGTCTCTTTTACTGGTCTACGGTTGAGTAACTTGACGTTGTCGATCTCGCCAAAGTTCCTTGGGTTCATGGAGCGAAAGCGTCTGTTGAACCAATTTTAGCGGCTTACGATCTTCTCCTGATCTGATTTCTGCCGCTTCGGCAGTATGTCGCGCAGACTCAACCGCACCCAACCGGACAGCCAAATCGAACTTGGCCAACTTGGTCGAATTCAAAACCTGCGACAAACACTACAAAAACAGGAACTTGACCAACTTTGCCAACTTGACCAACGGTTTTTCAGATTCGGTGAGTCGACGTTTTTCAAGAGGACCCGGAACCAGAGAACAATTTTGACCAGAAGATATTGAAGGGAAACGCAAAAGCACAAGGAACACAGAGAAAGAGAAAAATCGGATTTGATGATCGTTTATGTTCAAAAACCGACGATCTTGTG
>JBAXBD010000384.1:0-6260 GCA_037142165.1 Schlesneria sp.
GCTCAACGACATGCATGCCCGGCTTCAAAGTGCCGTTGGCTTCGGCATCCCAGATCATCGCCGCGCCGATACGGCACTTGACGCTATATGCGGGGTTTCGGCCTTCAATCTTTGCAAGAACTGTCGCATTAAGACCTTGTGTTAACCGATTGATCTTGATCAGCGGTGTTCGACCAATGGATTCTGAATTATCCTTGAAATATGCCATCAGCCGACTCCTTCTTAATTTCGATTTCTAGAATGTCGTTTTGAGCGGTCTTGATGAATCTGAAAGTTATTGAGCTTCCAGAATTCGACCTTTCGCCTTGAACGTAATCGGTTCTTCCTGGCCACTGATCGTCAGAAAAAACGTTTCTTCAAATAAACCAGGTTTGTTTGGCGGGGTGAACGTCAGCGTTAACTGATGCAAGGCCTTCATCTCGTCCGTCTTCTTCACTTTCACAGACGAATCCTGTTCAGTCCGCTCGAATTTTTCAATCTTGAATGGTCTGGCGGGGACCTTTGTTGATCGGACGATCACCTGAGCGTCTTTCGGCTTACCGGGAACCAATGTTCCAAAATTTGCATCGGTGACGACGATTTCCGGTTCAATTTTCCCTTCGACTTGAACGGGAATTTGAGGATTGTTGGCGTCGTCTGTCACCAGTACCATCTGATCGCGAATCGGGCCGATTGGAGCAGTTTCTTTCAGTCTCACAATCAAGTCATAGTTGACCAGTCCGTTACCACGCGACTTTTCGACGATTTCTGCTGATAAATACGGACTGTTGAATTTGGCAGAGGACAAGGTCCAGTTATTGCGACCAGCATAATTAACGCTCAACCGTTGTTCGGCCCCTTTGTTCGGTGAAACTGACCCGAAATTGACAGAACCTGGTTGCAGCACAACGTCCGTTCGAATGTAACCTTCGGCATAGATGGTGGCCAAACCGAACTGATTCTTGGAGGGAATAAAGAACGTCACCGTCCCGTATGTCCCTTTTTTCTCCCCGTGATGACGAATCGTGTCGAGTCGCAGCGTCACGTTTTTCGTCTGCCCGGCAGGAATATTGATCGCCGCAGGCAATACCAGTTGACCGTTCGGAGCAACCCGGTTTTCATCCCAGGAAAGGCAACCGCACGACGTCGACAGTGCGGTTACCTGAATATCGTCGGGATGGACATTGTTGATCTGGATCTTGAAAGAGACGTCTTGTCCCTTCGCGACGCTTTTGTAGTTGATCTTCAACTGGTCCTTGTCGATCATCGCTCGCGCCCATTCGGCGTCTTGTGCGTGCAGCGTCGAGACAGCGGTCAGAAAGATTCCGATCGACGTTAAACACCGGACAACGAGCGTATTCGACATTGCTCAACTTCCTGTAAACACGACATGGATCGTGCTGAGCAACTTCACGGTTACGGTTGTGTGACCGATGGTTGTACCACCGGTTTGGCAGCCGTGACTGATTGTTCTACGACGCGACCTTTGGCCTTAAAGGTCACCTGTTGCTCACGACCGGAGATAGTAAGAAAGAATTCCTCTTCAAACAACCCGTCTTGAGCAGAAGGAGTGAAAGTCAGTGACAACATGTGGACTTGCGAGACCGCTTCAGAAGGTTTCACCTTGAAATGCTCGTCCTGTTTCGCCGATTCCACTTTTTCGATCTTGAACGGCTTTTTGCCCCGGACCACAACCATGACCGTCTTCGCCTGACCAGCAGCAACCTGACCAAACTGAACGTCTGCAACAACAATGTCCGGTTCGACTTGCGCTTCAACACTGACGGCATAACCCGTGTCGCCGACGTCATTTGTCACGATCAGCATCTGATCTCGAAGTTTTGACACAGGGGTCGTGCCGTCCAATGTGACAACAACATCATAATTGGCACTCCCGCCGTTACGACCTTTTTCAACGATTTTCGTGGTCAGATGCGGGTTGTTCACTTTAACCTGAGTAATCTTCCAATCAGGTCGTCCCCCGGAATAAGAAACATTCAATCGATGTTCCATCGGACGACCCTGGTCGACCTGGCCGAAGTTCAGTGTATTGCTCTGCAGTACGACATCCTGGCGGATGCGACCTTCGACGGGAATCGAAACCGTTGATGTCGAACCCCGTGTCGGCTCAAGGAGCGTCGCAAACGCAGTCACATGCTTGTCACCCTGGTGACGAACCGTATCGAGACGAATTGTCAGTTCTTGCGATTGTCCGGTTGGAATCGTAATCGGCGATTTTTCCTGCCACGAGATGCAACCGCACGACGTGGAAAGGCTGGAGACCTGAATCGCCTCTTTAAAGATGTTCTTCACAGTGAACTTGAACGTGACATCAGAATTTTTGGCAACAGAGCCAAATTGGATCTCGCGTTTGTCGAACATCTTTTTGCCCCAATCCTGGTCCTGTGCGGACAATGGAGCAACAGCGAGGAATGAGAAAAACACACAGGCAGGGCGGATTAAGGCAGGGAGATACATTGTTGTCTCGCTTCTCTGAAGCTAAACCCAAGTCGAACCGCAAAACGCCTCAGCCGATCCGCAGCATGGGGCACGAGGACAAAACACGTCTGCTCGTTTTGTAACAGTCGTCGTTACCTCCGTGGTTCCCATTATGCGCGCTATAACGATCTGTCAACGGATGTTTTTTAGTCATGAATCAAAAGATTTCCAAATTGTTTTTGGACGCCGCGACATTTTCCTCAAGACCGCTTCGGTTTCGTGAATCGCTAGATCTTTCCAATGGAAAATGCACCACTGCTTGACGGTCTTCCTTCAAGCAGTCCTCTTTCCCCTTTTCTTGAACGAGAAGAGACTGCTTTTTCGAAAACTCTGATGCCGTGGCACAGAATCCCGGATTCGCCGAGCCGTCATGTCGATGAGTGTTGTCGCTTTGAGGGGTACCACGGTTTTGGAGTCTGCGACAAGTCCGCGTTTTCATGATCAGATTGCATGTTCAAAGATCACGGTCTTACCGAAGACGGTAAAACCGTGGCGCGCATTTTCTCGCCCTTCCCTCGGAAAAAGCCTGTTATGAGTTGTTCGTTGGCAACGCGTTCACATTTGGATTACAAAATGACTCTGACGAGGGGAAAAATTAAGATCAACGGGCAAGTCGGTCAGGGTCAGCCAACTTGTTCGTCAGCTTCGGATGTCACCTCATCCGTCGATCGTAAACTGCGTCTGCTGGCGCCACCTGCCTCGCCAATCCTTGAAAACAACTTCGTACGACTGCGCCGCAATGGCTCGATAATTGACCACATTCATTTCCGAGAGGTTCCTCACCATGTCAAGCAAACAAGTCAACGTCGCAATGATCGGTCTGGGTTTCGGTGCCGAGTTCATTCCCATTTACCAGGCGCATCCTGACGCGAATGTCTATGCCATCTGTCAGCGTAACAAAGAGCATCTCAATACGATCGGCGACCGGTTCAAAATCGAAAAACGCTTTACGGACTACAGCGAAGTTCTGAAAGATCCCAAAGTCGATTTCGTCCATATCAATTCACCGATCCCCGACCATGCCAGCATGTCGTTGCAGGCACTTCGCGCCGGCAAGCACGTGATGTGTACGGTACCCATGGCAACGACGGTCGAAGAATGCCGACAGATTTGCGAACTCGTCAAGCAGACAGGCCTGAAATACATGATGGCCGAAACCGTCGTCTATTCACGCGAGTTCTTGTTTATCAAGGACCTTTACGAAAAAGGTGAACTCGGAAAGATTCAGCACCTGGCCGCTTCGCACCCGCAGGATATGGATGGCTGGCCTGCCTACTGGGAAAAAATGATTCCGATGCACTATGCGACGCACGTCGTCAGCCCATGCCTCGGCCTGGTTAACGGCAGGGCCGAGTACGTCAGTTGCTTCGGCTCCGGGACTGTTCGCGATGACATCGCACAGAAGTCCGGAAACAAATTCGCCGTCGAATCCTGTCACATCAAGATTAAAGACTCGGATGTCTCAGCGCATATCTGGCGATTCCTGTATGACGTCGCACGTCAATACCGCGAAAGCTTCGATGTCTATGGCACGAAGAAAAGCTTTGAATGGACATTGGTGGAAGGGGAACCACACGTCATTCATACCGCGAAGAAGCCAGAACACGAAATTGCCTCAAAAGTCGAAGTTCCTGATTTTGCCCATCGGCTCCCCGAACCGATCCGCAAATTCACTCAGACGATCCAGGATGCCGATCACCTTTCGTTTATCCAAGGTGGTGGTCATGGCGGTTCACATCCGCACCTGGTCCACGAAATGGTCAGCGCCCTGATCGAAAACCGCGACCCCTGGCCGAACGCCACGTTGTCGGCAAACTGGACGTCAGTTGGTATCCTCGCTCACGAATCAGCACTCAAAGGTGGCGAAGTTATTCGTCTGCCAGAATTCACACTGACGTGAAAATTTATTTGATCAAAGAAACCGGGTGACGGACGAATTTTCGTCCGCACCTCTTTTCTGTGTCAAACTTCTCAATTCATCCTTCAATTCAAGGTTTTTCCTGACATGGCCGTCGAAAATCGCATGGACAAGATTGTCGCGCTCGCGAAGCGACGGGGTTTCGTCTTTCAATCATCAGAAATCTACGGCGGCCTGAATGGCTTCTGGGACTATGGTCCGCTTGGCGTCGAATTAAAACGGAATGTCCGTCAGGCCTGGTGGTCGGACATGATCACCGAACATGACGAAATCTCGCAACCGGCAGGTGCCCCCAGCAGCTTTGACATGGTCGGTGTTGAAACATCGATCATCATGCACCCGCAGGTCTGGAAGGTGTCAGGTCACTTCGACTTGTTCGCTGACAAACTGGTTGATTGCCGTGAATGTAAAGGCCGCTTCCGAGCCGATCATATCGGGACCAGCGAATGTCCACTCAAACCGTCAAAGCATCCGGGCGAACACGACAAGTGTCAGTTGACCGAACCTCGCGATTTCAACCTGATGTTCGAAACGCACACGGGAGCCGTTCGCTCAGATGATACCAAGGCATTCATGCGGCCCGAGACGGCACAGGGGATGTTCGTCAACTTCAAAAACGTCTGCGATTCCAGCCGGGTCAAGATCCCCTTCGGCATTGCCCAGATCGGCAAAAGCTTTCGTAACGAGATCACGCCGCGAAACTTCACCTTCCGCTCGCGTGAATTCGAACAGATGGAAATGGAATTCTTCTGTCATCCCGGTCAGTCCTTACAGTGGTATCAATACTGGCGAGACCGTCGTTACAACTGGTACATCAAACACGGGATCTCGACCAGTAACCTGATTCTGCGTGAACACGCCCAGGAAGAACTCGCACATTACTCCGTCGGAACCGCCGATCTCGAATATGCCTTCCCATTCCTGGAAGCGGGTTCGTATGGCGAGCTGGAAGGGGTTGCCCATCGTGGTGATTTCGACCTTCGTTCACATTCGGAAGGAAAGCTCTGCAAACAGGATGGCAAACTGGTCGTTGAACTCGGTCCCGACGGCAAGCCGAAATATGTCGGTAGCGGCAAGGATCTCAGTTACTTTGACGACCAGTCGCGCGAACGATTCGTGCCTCACGTGATCGAGCCAGCAGCAGGTTGCGACCGAGCGACACTCGCCTTCCTTTGCGAATCGTATTACGAAGACGAGCAACCAGACGAAAAAGGAGTGATGCAGTCACGAGTGATGTTGAAGCTGCATCCGAAACTGGCCCCGATCAAGGTGGCCGTCTTCCCGCTGATCAAAAAGGACGGCATGCCAGAAAAAGCCGCCGAAATTTATCGATCTTTCAAACAGGCCGGGATCGCTGTGCAATACGATCAGCAGGCAGCAATCGGTCGCCGTTACCGACGAATGGACGAAATCGGTACCCCGTACTGCGTGACAATCGACAGCGACACCATGTCTGCCGACACGGTCACAATCCGCGATCGTGACACGCTCGAACAGATTCGTGTTCCGGTAAAAGAAATCGTCGATCACGTGAAAGCCAGAATGAATTCGTGATGGCTCGACATCGCTGCGGCTTCCAGCCGCAGGTTTTTTCCTTTCCGAATATTATATTAATTTGTGTTGTGCCACTGCTTGACGGTCTTCCGTCAAGCAGTGCTCTTCTAATCGCGGTAAGAGAAGACACTGCTTCTCCGAAGACTCCTAAGCAGTGGCACAGAAATGATTTTGGGATGTAACAAAAAGGGTCGTCGAACGTTCTGGGCTCGAAATTCATGTGCCACTGCTTGACGGTCTTCCGTCAAGCAGTGTTCTTCTAATCGCGGTAAGAGAAGACACTGCTTCTCCGAAGACTCCTAAGCAGTGG
>JBAXBD010000385.1:0-6220 GCA_037142165.1 Schlesneria sp.
GGTGAGAGCAAAACATCGGTGTCGACAGGTGGAGTCCTTAACAGTCGCTCAAGCCCATCAAGTTCAAGATCCCCGGTCAGCAGGATTCGTCGCCCGGCATATTCAATGCAAAGCACGATGCTGTTTGGATTGTCTTTGGATGAGTGAAACTCATTCGGTGGATGGAGGATTTTTAATGACACACTCGGATCGAGAACCAGCGATTCCCCTTCTGAAATCAAGCGAACCTTTGCCCCGGCACTGGCGGTACGTTCGATCGCATCGGCGACGGGCAGTTGTTTCCAATCGAGAAAAGTGCGATGCACAAATAGATTCCCCGGTAACACGATACGAGTTAACTCGGGTAAGGCGTTGCAGTGATCGCCGTCAGCGTGTGAGATCACCACGGCGTCCAGTCGAGAACGGCCCGTCGTCCACCATGCCTGTGAGATTGTCCTAGCGACCGATCCGCCGCCAACCATTCCTCCTGCATCGTAAAGAGCCGTCCGACCGTTCGGACATTCGATCAGAACGCTTAACCCGTGCCCGACGGAGATGAACGTACAGGTGACTCCTCGTTGGGGCTCGCGATAAAGACCCCAGGCAAGCCCCAGCACCATCCATGTTAATCCGGCGCGTACCGAAACAGCGGCACCCCAACGACTGTTGCGGATCAACAGAGTTGGCAGCAGGGTCAATCCATAAAATCCCATCGTCCACCAGACGGGTGGTGAGGGAACATAAACGTGTCCGAGGTCAAGGCTCGCACCCGCATGGACCGTCCACAGAAAGCCTCGCAACATGATGTCGAATGGAATCCCCAGCCAGCCGAACAGACTTGACCAGACCAGACCCAGCAGCAGGAAGGAGTAGCCGATCCAGAACATGATCGTGACGGGAATGGCCAGCAGGACTGTCAGCAACGATCCGATCGGTGAAACCAGATGAAACTCACTGGCGACCAGTGGTGAGGTCATGATCCACACCGCCAGTCCCACGATATTCGCCTCGATCATGGCTTGCACCATTCGACGAGCTGATCGCTTCAGGAACGAGTTCTCCAATGGTCCGAGGTCCTCTTTGACGAGTGTTTCCTGTTGCACCAGCTTCAGCCAGTTCGTGGTGTGCAGGATGGCGAAAACCGCAAGAAACGAGAGCTGAGCTCCGGTATTAAACAAGTCGGTCGGATTCCAGGCGAGTACAGACAGGCCGGCAAGTGACAGCGAATTACCCATCGACCCGGTACGACCCAGCAGTGTTCCCATCGCGACAATCACAGCGACAACCGTTGCTCGAACGATCGGAGGATTCGCGTCTGTGACGATGGCATAAAGAGGAAGAGCGATCAACACGATCCAGGTGGAAGTCCCAGCCGAGCGACCCAGCCATCGGCTGAGTGACCAGAGCCAACTCCATAGCAGTCCGACATTCATCCCTGAAATGGCGAGGACATGCAGCATGCCACTTTCGCGGAAGGCTCGACGCGTCTCGTCATCGATCTGGACTCGGCTTCCCAGCAGCATGGCCTGAGCCACAGGAGCGGTGTCGCTCCGAAGCCAGGTCGAAATCAATTGTTCTGCGCGTGATCGCAGTTGACCACGAAGGACCAGCAACCAATCCCATGCGGTTCGTTCTCGACTTAAGATCGCAACGCAGTCAGGGTGGTCAGAACGAACCACGGCGAAGATCCCTTGAGCCCGCAAGAACGAACGCTGATTGAAATCTCCAGGATTCGCCGGTTCACTGGGAAGCGCCAACGTTCCCGTGACTTCGACAAGATCGCCCAAAGCGACTTCGGCCACTGCGCCATCGACAGAAACACGCGTCGTCCCCGAAACCGCCAGTGACTTCGTGGCATCGGTAACCAGTGATCGGCTTTCCAGGATCAGGATCGTGTGCTCGGGACTTTGCCAGCTTGCTCGGCTGGCTTCAGGGTGGTGAACGATCCAGGGGGACTGAATGACTTTTCCCATAACGCGAACCAGTGCAGGTGTGCTGGTCGCCGAATTGGCGATATTGTTCTCGGCTCGACAATTCCAGCGGCAGTGATGCCAGGCACCCATCAGACCGAACCAGCCGAGTAACAAGCAGAGAGCGGATGGCCATCGTTGTTGAGTTGAGAACGCGACCAACCAGGCACTCGCTGAGACAGCCGTCAGCAACAGCCATGCGTCGAGCGAGACGGGATACATCCGGTCTGCCAGTATTCCCAGCGAGGCGATTGCTACGACGATGATGGCCGGGCAACGGCGGCGACGATCTGTCACCGGCGAGTTTGCAGCCAGCTCAAACACATGCGACATCAACTTGCCTCACGCAAACAACTTGATTGGTGATGCAGTTTATCGAATTCTCTGGGGATTCGCCTTTGTCACCGCTGAGATCCGTCAAATCACCACCATCGAGCCTCGTTGAGTCGCTGTCGGCAATCATTGTTATTAGTCGATCTCACTGAAATCGACTCTCTTATGTTCTGGGGTCGGGTGTTCAAATTTCAAAATTGGCAAATCAAGCGATTTTTTGATGGCAAAGACGCTCGTTGCCAATTTTGAAATTTGAACGCCCGACCCCCTCTTCGAAAGCGTCAACCTTGAGTTTTACGTGTTGATCAGTATTACAGATGACAGAATTTCGAGATCAGACGCCCCACAACAGATTGAACATCCCATGCCCAATCAAATCCAGGTTATTGTTCCTTACTGGCTCGACAGAGCAGATACGTGGGTTTTTGATGACGTCGCGACGGGTCTCGTCCAAGAGCCGTTCGTCAACGGGGTTCCCGCGATGATTGATGATCTTGTCGCAGAAATCCCCAATGCCAGAGACGGATTTCGAATGCTCTTCTCTGCGTCACCGTTTCCCGGTTACCAGAAACGGCTCGAATGGGTTCGGGGGGAAATGGGTGGCAACTGGTACCGAACCGATTCACCCGCGATGCAAGGCTGGTTATGCCCGGCACTCTTTCGATATTTCGACGAAGCACCCGGTGAGTTATACGTCAAAGCGGAAATGATGAATCTCAGTCGTCGGACGTTTGATTAATCACCGGTCACCCACAAGCGTGCTTCCCCGTGATTGTCGACTTCGACGTGGATCACGTTGGGGTGGCAGCAGATCGGGCAGTCTTCCACGTATTCCTGTTCTGACCCGGCAGACAGATCGATGGGAACAACGATTTGCTCGCCACAGGATGCGCAAGTGTAGCTGGCTTTTTCATTGATCATGGTGACACCTCATCAGTGAGCGAACTGGAGGAGATCACGCACTTTCTGCGATTGTCAGTCTCTTTTCAACGGAAGATGTCCTGGAATCGTGATTCGAAACGACGTTCAAATAAATGCTTTCTTCTTCCAGTGGACTGAGTGAAAGCATCAATTCCCGCATGGCCCAACCGAGTCCGATCAGGAACAGAATATTGCCGAAAGCGCCCATGACGATTGCTGCCAGGCCCACTCCTTCGTGTAAGACTGCAGTTCCGGCAAGCAGCGAACAGACAAGGAACGCCGCGATCGCGGACAGCAGGCACATCAAACCCTTTTGAACCATTCTTGCTTTGGCGGTCACGAGGTCGATCTGTGTATCGAGCATCTCCAACAGCATCGCGTGTTCTGTGCGCCCCTGTTCCTGACGTTGCTTCAGCAATTCGATCTTTTGCGAATGAAAGGCTCGGATTCGGGCGAGAATTGTCCCGAGACGGTTATAAAGAGCCAACGTGACTAACCCACACGCCGAGATCAGCACAACCGGCGTGACCGACGCTGAAAGCACGTGAGACGTGTCCACAATGCACACCTGATTTTAAGGGGTATTGATAGCAGGGTCGGGAATCAAAACGGGGTGCGTGTGATATCGACGAGTCAAAAATCGGTCAACATCAGGCTTGAGCCTGATGTCATCTCGCCGAAGAACTTTTTGAGAAATTCTGTCGGTTTGACCCGGGGTCGGTTCGTAAGTCGTACTACTCTCCAATGATCTTCACCAACACACGTTTGGATCTGCGACCGTCGAATTCACCATAAAAAATCTGTTCCCATGGGCCGAAGTCCAGCTTTCCTTTCGTAATAGCAACGACCACTTCTCGGCCCATGATCTGACGTTTCATGTGGGCGTCGGCATTGCCCTCGCCCGTTCGATTGTGAGCATATCGTTGAGGCGACGCATCGAATGGGGCGAGATCTTCCAGCCACTTTTTGTAGTCTTCATGAAGGCCCGATTCGTCGTCGTTGATAAAGATCGAAGCGGTAATGTGCATGGCATTGCATAATAAAAATCCTTCGGAAATGCCGCTCTTGCGAACTATCTCCTCAATTGTAGGCGTGATATTCAAAAAGCCCATCCGGGTGGGAAGGTTGAAGGTCAGGTATTCGGTATGTGACTTCATGACAATTCCAGTCGGGGGCTTTTTCGTGAGCAGGACATTCAACGTAAGATATCTGAGAAACAATCTGCCGAATACTTTGTTGGCGGCTAACTCCTCCAGCGAGAGCACTTTTCGCGTGCGAAGCCCACTCGCCATCTGAAAACCGACTCGCACAATCGACTTCGGTCGAGTGGCAGGATGACCGACTGTCTGATAGAAAACGGTCTTAATTTTCGATAATTCCAGACACGACAAATTGGCAAATGTGCTGATTTTTCGGCGATTGTCTGGTTCGCATGATCCTTCTCGAAAGTGATTCTTTATGTCCACCAGCTATGACGTGTTTGGCGTCGGCAATTCGCTCGTTGATATCCAGGCTGTGATCGATGATTCGACACTCGAAAGCCTTCAGTTTACCAAAGGGATCATGACGCTGGTCGACGAACCGACACAATCTCGGGTGCTCGACAAGATCCGTGGTACCAAGATCAATCGATGTGCGGGTGGTTCGGCGGCCAATACGATTGCCGGGCTGGTCGATTTTGGAGGCAAAGGTGCCTACGCCGCCAAGACCGGGCAGGACGAACTTGGCGAATTCTATCTGAAATTCATGCGCGATCTGGGTGTGAAGATCGAAGTTCCACAAGCCCCAGGCCAAACGGGTACTTGCGTCGTTTTGATCACGGACGATGCACAACGCACGATGCTGACTCATCTTGGACTTTCCGCTACTTTAGGACCCGACGATATCTCGGAAGCGGAAATCAAGAAGGCCAAGTACGTTTATATTGAAGGGTATTTGTTCGCTGGCGATTCGACGAAAGCTGCCGCGTTGAAAGCCATTGAACTGGCAAAGAAAAACGGAGTCAAAGTCGCCTTCACAGTTTCAGACCCGTTCCTGATCGGGATGCATCGTGATCTGTTCTGGGACCTGATCAAGGGACCCGTTGACCTGTTGTTCTGTAACCTCGAAGAGGCCCGCAGCCTGACTGGCAAAACCGATCCTGTCGATTGTGCTCACGACATTCATCAGCATGCCGCTGATGTCGCATTAACTCTCGGAGCCGACGGATCTTTACTAATGCATCAAAGCCAGGCCATCCCGATTGAAGGGGTGACAACCAAAGCGATCGACACGACCGGGGCGGGCGACATGTATGCAGCCGGAATCCTGTACGGCATCACGAACGGCCTGACCTGGAAGCAGTCAGGTCACCTGGCCTCACACGCCGCCGCCCGAGTCGTCGCGCAAATGGGAGCCCGATTGCAAAAGCCATTTACCAAAGATGAAGTTGCAAACCTGATCAAAGGAGTCTAGATCCCCGCGTGCCGGGTCTCGCCAATTGGTTGCCGAATTGACCTGTGTCCAGTTGCTGGCAATACTCATTAATGGCTTTTGATCCTTGTTGTTTGGCGTTGTGAGGCGTTGCTGATGCCCGTCGCTCGATATTTTTGCGTTTTGTTGCTGCTGTTCACCGCCTCCTGGGTGTCTGCTGATGACGCGTCTGTGGACTATGCAACGGCGGTCAAACCGGTATTGGCCAGGCATTGCGCGGCCTGTCACGGAGTTAAGAAGCAACAGGTCGGATTGCGCATTGATTCAGCCAAAGGGATGCTCGATGGCGGGGATTCGGGTCCGGCGATTGTTCCTGGTGAGGCTGCCAAAAGCCTTTTGATCCAGGCGATTACGGGAACCGAAGGAGCATCTCAGATGCCGCCGGAGGGAGACAAACTGAGCGATGCCGAAATCGCTGCCATTCGTAAATGGATTGATGAGGGGGCGAAATATCCTGCCGATGAAGTGACCGAAGCGGCCGAAATCCGCAAAAGCGACCATTGGGCGTTTCAACCGATCCGGTCGATCGTCCCTCCACATCACTC
>JBAXBD010000386.1:0-6210 GCA_037142165.1 Schlesneria sp.
GGACTCGAATGCCAAAAAGCCCTGGAAATCACCAATGTTGCCCAAAAACTCCCATAGTTGCCCGAAGTTTTCGAATCAGTTTTTAAGTCGTGGAGATTTTTTACCACGGATCACACGGATGCGCACGGATGGAAGAAGAAGCGAACTACTTTTTGCCTTTAACAGTGCCCATCAGTGTGATGGGGCTCCATAGTTGCCCAACCGTTTCAGTAGTTCCCCATCCATAGTTGCCTAAGCGTTTTGGGACTCGAATGCCAAAAAGCCCTGGAAATCACCAATGTTGCCCAAAAACTCCCATCGTTGCCCAAAGTTTTCGAATCAGTTTTTAAGTCGTAGAGATTTTTTACCACGGATCACACGGATGCGCACGGATGGAAGAAGTTGCGAACTATTTTTTGCCTTAAAAAGTGCCTATCAGCGTAATGTGGCTCCATAGTTGCCCAACCGTCGCCATGGTTGCCCAACCATAGTTGCTTAAGCATTTTGGGACTCGAATATCGAAAAAGAGCTGGAAATCGCCAATGTTGCCCAAAAACTTCCATAGTTGCCCAACGGGTTTTGAAAGGACGATTACTTGTCGGCGGAACTCGAAAGCTGTCTCAAGATTTTTAATGCTTCTTCGACATGTTGACTGGCGAAGAGTTGCGACACGAATTTGGATCGGACGATCCCTTCCTGATCGATGACATAGGTCACTCGCCCCGGCAGTACAAACATCACGCTTGGGACTTCAAACAGTTTTCGCAAGGCATTTCCGCGATCAGAGATCATGAGATACGGCAGCTTCTTTTTGGCAGCAAAATCACGGTGGGTTTCGTCAGAATCGGCGCTGACTGCGATTACCGCGGCTCCGATTTTCACGAAATCTTCATACGCATCTCGAAACGCGCATGCTTCCTGAGTGCAGATCGGCGAATTGTCACTCGGATAAAAGAAGATCACTACCGACTGTTTACCTTTGAACCCCGCCAGGGAGATAGTCTGCCCGTCAGATGTTGTGGCTGTAAAATCTGGAGCGGGATCGCCGATTTCGACCGACATGATCTTCACTTTCAATGTTTGGATGTGGGATTCGAAATGTAAGGTGTGGTATCACCCTCACCCCGTTTAACCATTTTTTTATGCCGGGAACGAGTTTCTTCGATCAGGGTCAGGTACGGGTCGCCGGAATAACAGACCTCACCGAAAAACGCGAATACCGATCCATTCTCATTCACAAACATCGGAGCAAGCTTTCCCGCAGTGGTGGTATAGCTGAATCCGCCGAGGATCTCGCTCCACCCACCGTTTTTTGTCAGTAACAGGGTTCCGCCTCGTTCCGTCTTGTAACCGAGAATCCATAACTTTCCACCATCATTCGTGATGTGGGTTCCTTCGTTTTCCACATTCAGTTGTCGAGCCCATACTTTCTGTGCGGGGTTGAACTGAAGGGAATTCGTGGCAACATCCTCGAAGAAGACCTCCCCCTTTTTCGGGGAGGATACGTTTGCGGATTCAAGGCTTCTCAGCACGACCGTGCGCGAAGTATTGATTTCGATTCCTCCATTGATTGGAGAGAAATGTTCGATCATGACAACTGGTGCATCCCCATCCTCAATGACGAAATCGGGCTTCGATTGCCTGTTGTAATCAATCCAGTTTCCGATTCCTTGAAGCCGCCTGACCGCTCCACGAATCTTTACCGGTTTCGAAAGACTGTAGGAACCGGGAAAGAAGATTGTTGTCGCTCCTGAATCGACGGCCTTTTGTATTGCATCAGATGAGTCCCTGCTGCCCGTCGGGTCAGCACCGAAATCATCAACGATCGCCCAGTTGGCTGGCGGGTCAACAGGAACAACCGGAGTCTCTTTGACAGGGAGTCGATGGGACTTCTTCAACGACATGAATAGACTGGTGACCGAGTGCGAGAAATATTCGGGGATGTTTGGCCCCTGGCTTCCGAGTTTATCGACACCCTGAATGCGACGCGCGGCGAACGAATCAGGGGTTTCGACATCCCCCAGTGCTCGCTGGTAGCCGGTCGTTTCGATGTCCCGTAAAAAGATCCGACCACCGTTGTAATTGATGATCGCAGGTACTTCTGCGGCACCATCCTGACCCGTCAACTGTGCGTCAATCAGACTGAGCGTTCCATAGGATTGGATGGCAGGAACGCTGCTTTCACTGACGAGTCCTCGGATCGAGATCGCTTGTCCTTCGTTCTCGAACCCAAACTGTGTCTGCCCGCGAAGAGTAAGGTGCTCGAACGTCTGACTGTTAACCGCTCGTGACGTGCTCACACCCCGGCGAAAGCCGCAGATTTCGCAATTGCGAACCAGCAATGGGCCATTCATATCGCGATGTCCCAGGTCGAGACCCACTAATCCACTTCCCGATTCATCGAGAATTCGACAGTTTCTAACGGCACCGGTGTTATTCGAATAGAACTGCAATCCAATCGCACCCGCGTTATCTCGTCCGATATCAAACGTGATGTCCTGGACATAATTGTGAAACCAGTCGGCTGATCCGAAACCTCCACACCACATCATCGACTGGGGATTTTTCTCGTCGGTGAAAGCGCCGTCACGGAGCTTAATGACTGTTTTCAACGCGTTTTGTCCCTGAAGGAAGTTAAACCCCCAGGCGTCGTTCCCCGCCGAATTCTTATTCGACCAGTTGATCGTTTGCGAGATGAGATATGTCCCGGCAGGAAGGTAAACGACCTTGTGCAATCCCATCGTGTCATGCAACGCCCGCTGGATGGCATCGGTATCATCGGTCTGGCCATCCCCCTTCGCATTGTAAGGAGGCTTTGTGACATCAACGATCGCCGGATTGTCCGGAAAAAGGGTGTCAGGAATGGCCTTGAGCTGGGCACCGAAGTTCGGTGCTTCTCCGGCCAGAACTCTCTGAGTCGAAAGGCTGGCAACTATCAGAAAGAACAGCCCGCAAAATGCTGTGTGATGAATGGGCTCGTCAAAGAACGCCGATAAGCCGTCTCGCCAAATTGATTTCGTCGTGCGGGATAAATTGGTAAACACCGAACACGATCTCCTTTTAGAAAAGAAAGCGGTGAAAATGGGTGGCACGGTTTTGCCGTCTTCGGTAAAGCCGTGCTCTTCGTAAGCATTTTCGAAAAACGAGGACACGGCTTTGTCGAACACTCCAGCGAGGGCTTCGTCTCAGACCAAGTAGCCCTCTCGCTCCGCGAGAGAATAGCCGAATTGCAACAGATCTCGACTGGCGTTTGAAGGCCTCGATGGATCACGTGGTAATTGGCAATTCGGCTTTCTTCTCTCGGAGCGAGAAGGCTACTTTTGCGGACATCCTGAAACTTGACTCAATGAGTCAAGTTTCGGCCCCGAAGGAGTCCAAAACCGTGCTACCCGGAGTTTCGAACAGAGTCGTAAATCAGATTCCCATGTTTGCCAGCACATCGATGAAGCGATAGACGACGCCTGTTGCCACGGGAGCTTCGATTTCCGCCCGCGCTGCGGCTTCCTGCAGGCGATTACTGGCCGACTCAATCAATCCCGCAGTGTGTGGTTCATGCAGCGAATGAGTGACCTCGCTCACCGCTTCGGCAAGGCGTGTCGTCTTTTCCAACTCGATCCCGTTGGAATCCAAATGCGTCGTGAGCTCGTCAAGCAAACTAGCCAGCGAGGATTGGGTTGACGCATCCAGATGGTCAGCCTGACGGATCGAGGCTGAAAGTTGACGCAGTCTGGCCTGGAGCTCATCAACGGTCTGTGGTCCAGGTGCGGATTGATCGGACATGATGACGGCTTCTACGAAAGGAGATCCGAATCGACGTACGACTTTTTGAGCACGGTGCTACACCGAATAGTTTACCAAGCTCGCATCCCGACAAACATCCCGCCTTCTTCAGAACAAGAAGAAGAAATCGGCGGCTAGAAGCCGCCGCTACATTTTTTTCGTCCGTCCGTTTCACGCGCGAACAATAACCCTATGCTAAACCCTTCGTACGACGCGCACAAAGAGGCCGCGCCTCACGGCGGCTAGAAGCCGCCGCTACGGGGGTGCATCCGACAGACATCCTGCGTCCCTCAGGACAAGAGCAGCCTTAGATCGTCGGTTGTGAGATTCTGCATAATCGAGTTGTTCTGTTCCAGAATTGCGTCCGCCAGTTCCCGTTTTGCCTGTTGCAACTCGGCAATCTTTTCTTCGACCGTGTTCTTACAGATCAGACGATACGCAAAGACTTGCCTTGTTTGACCAACACGGTGTGCCCGGTCGATGGCCTGCGTTTCGACCGCAGGGTTCCACCAGGGGTCGAGGATAAAGACGTAATCTGCCGCAGTCAGGTTGAGACCTAGGCCTCCTGCCTTCAAGCTGATCAGGAACACGCCGCAATTGTCATCGGTCTGGAATCGTTCGACTCGTTCCTTTCGATCACGGGTCTGACCGTCGAGGTATTCGTAAACAATCCCCTTCTTGTCCAGCGCCTGCCGTACGATGGCCAACATGCTGGTAAACTGAGAAAAGACCAGCGTTTTATGCTTTTCTTCCAGCAGTTCTTCGATATGCGGAATCAACACGTCGAGCTTTGCACTGGAATCGTCCGGTGCGGACCGATTCAGCAAGGCAGGGTGACACGCCGCCTGACGTAGCCGGAGCAATGCTTCCAGCACGTGCATTCGCGTTTTGGCAATCCCTTGCTCTGCAACCAGTCCCAGCAACGAGTCTCGATAATGGTCTCGAAGTTCGTTGTAAAGGCGTTGCTGATCCTCGCCCATCTCGCAGAAAATGGTCTGTTCGAGCTTCTCGGGAAGTTCGCTGGCGACGCTGGCTTTTGTGCGGCGAAGAATCAGCGGCCGCAATCCTTCTGAAAGGACTCGACGCGTCTCTTGATTCGTGGGGTCTGCAGCGTGCTGCTTAAAGGCCGAACTGCGACCAAGCATACCTGGGTTGAGGAATTCAAATATCGAGCAGAGGTCACCCAGATGATTTTCAATCGGGGTACCGCTAAGGCCGACGCGATGTTTGGCTTGCAACAACCGGACTGCTTTGGCGACTTGTGACGTCGAGTTCTTAATTGCCTGTGCTTCATCGAGAATGACGTAGTCAAAAGTCAATTCTTTCAGGATCAGCACATCACGACGAAGCGTTCCGTACGTCGTTAAAATCAAATCCATTTTCAAAAATTCGTCGCGCAACTTCGAGCGATCCAAGCCGGCGTACTCCATGACTTTGATGCCAGGAGTGAATCGTTCGCACTCGTGCTTCCAGTTGAACATCAAGGACTTTGGCACGACGACCAGAGTCGGATTTCGCTTTTTGACGCGAAGGCGTCGATCTTCCAGAAACGCGAGCATCTGGATTGTTTTACCCAGACCCATGTCGTCCGCGAGGCATCCACCAAAGTTGAATTCTTCGAGGAATTTCAACCAGCCGATTCCTTCACGCTGATACGGTCGAAGTTCGCCCTGGAACGTGGGTGGTTCGCGTTCCGTCTTGATCCCGTCGAATGCCGCTAATCGTTCACGTGTTTCCAGGAATTTGGCGTCGAAATCGACGTCCTCCTTCGAAGTTAACAATGCGTCGATAATACTGACTTGAACCGCGTTGAACCTCAGGTGTTCACCGTCAGCAACTCCAAGTCCCGCCAGCAGGCCATATTTGACCAGCCATTCTTCAGGCAAAATGCCTAAAGAGCCGTCATCGAGGACGATCGTGCCATCACCTCGGGCGAGTGCGGCAAGCAGTTCGGGAAACGTGACGCGTGCGCCATCGAAGTTCACGTCGCCGTGCAATTCGAACCAATCAATACCTGATTTGATCTGGAATTTCAGGTCGACTGCTTGACGAACGTGCTTACCGTCGGCGCGAACCTGCCAGCCTTCGGCCATCAGTTTTCGCACAGCAGGGGCAAGATCACGAGCGGCGATTTCCGCATCGTGAGCTCCACGTTTCTGGTCCAGCAGCCGCCGGAAACCGTAGTCCATCAACTGCGACCACGCGAGTCCCTCTTTCGGCTTATCACGAACAAGGCACCGACTGGCCTCGCGCTGGACGATTGCCCATTGACTGCTCGATGCCCGGATCGAAAGTCCATCGTAATCAAACAAGACTTCGGCTTTGAGTCGATCGTTGTGCCAGCGTGATTTTCCAGGTGCGTGAACGACCAGGATCGGCTTGGGCTCAAGCACGACTTCCATGAGCTTTAGCTCTTCTGGCAGTTCGAGCCGAGGCAACGCTGGCATATCG
>JBAXBD010000387.1:0-6201 GCA_037142165.1 Schlesneria sp.
CTCGCCGGCCGAACCGGCCCGACAGGCTGCTGCTTCGAACGGAAAATAGCTAGATAAAGAATCGGGGTCAGGTTCAGAGAAAAGATAGACATGTCGCCGTTCCTTCGTCGGACAGCGAGGGTTCGCTAACGTTTCGCAAAAAGGGTGATTGGTCTGGTACGGAAGGGGCTGGGGATGAGTCTCATTATCGAATGTTTGAAATACCTGACTTCTGGCCAGAAGCGCAACACTTTGCAGGACCAACGGGCGCAAGAACAGGAGGAGCGAGACCAACAGGCGCGAGACCAGATTCAGTATAACCGCTTGCGTGAAGAGAAGATTTTGTCGCTCAGTCAAGTCACGCAATTTCGCGGGCTGGTTCTTGAGCTCATTTCGACTTCACGGCCTTCGCCGCAGATCGGACAGTTATTCCAACTGCATGGAGGCCGGATGGTGATTGGCCGAAGTCTGAACTGCGAAGTCTGGATAGACAGTCTGATGGTCAATCGCCAGCACGCCGCGATAACAGAACACCAGGGCCAGTGTCAAATAATCGACTTGAAATCTGCCAGCGGAACATACGTGAACGGCGTTCCGGTCACTGGTTCCGTCGAAATTAATGATGGTGACGTCATTCGCGTAAGCTGCGTCGCAATGCGGTTTCATGCATCGTATGCGCCGAAAAATCGACTTTGATTCGAGATTACATGGGGCAAGCAACAATCGTTGGAGCCTTGCGAAATAAGCTGCTGAGGGGCGAATACGGTATTCGGTGCCTGACACTTTGGCTTCCCCGGCAAAAAGAACGATTTCAGTCGCTTCCCTCTGATCAGGGGTCGAACGGAAGTTGAATTCCCTGACCTGCGTAACGTTTCAGGATCTCCGTTGCTTCTGCCGTATTCCCTGCCATTTGGCTGGTCCAAGAGTCATTGAATGCTCTTGCTGCATCTGCAGGTGTCAGTTTCTTGGACATCAATGCATTCAACTCGCGAAATTCGTCATTCAAGACGTGATTGCTGATTCTTGTCGCTTGAGCTTCGTCAAAGGCTTGGACAACGGCCCAGTCCCAGGGTGAACCGCGGTGGGGCATCTTGTTTTGTTCTTCGATGATCAGCATTGCCGCACGGCGGACATCCGAATTGTCGATCGCAGCTTGGCGCAGGTCGCCGGGCTGTGATAGCGCCACTGCCATCAACGTCGTCAGTTGAAGGGATCGACGTATTCTGGCCACCATTTGAGCATAAGCGGGTTGTGTCTGAATGAGGTCGTTGCTTGCACGATATAAAAGCGAAAAATATAAGAATTGCCTTGTCGACGCTGAGGGAGCGACTGCATGCGCCTCTTCAGCGACGCGAACGAGTTCATCGAAATCAATTTGGATCCCCATTTCGTAACGGGATAACTGATTTGCCAGCCAGTGGCCAGTTGCCACTGCGAACGTTGTCCCAGACGGTCGATTCCGGGTCACCCTCATCACTTCTTCGTAACGTTCGTTTGCGAACGCCAGATCCGCCAGGAGCTTTTCATCGTGTTGGCCGTTCACGAACTCTTCGGTCCAGCGTTTGGAGTCAGTGAAATCCAGTTCGACTGTCTCAAGACGTTGTTGAAGCTTTCGCAACGAATCTGAATCACGTCGATTCGACAGGATCGATCGAATGTTTTCGTAGATATTCTTGTTTTTTGGTGACACAATGACGGCACGGTCGAGATAGTCAATCGCTTTATTGACTTCTGAGTGGCGCTTGAAAGTATCGACCGAGTGATTCCAGCCGGCTTCATCGTCATACAGGTACGCCAGATGCTTAAATTGGGGCTTCTCTTTCAGGGTTGCCAGGTCGATCCTGTCACCGATGATCTCCATCAATGCACTTTGTACCCCTGTATTTGCTGTATTTTCCAGCAAGATTCCACTGCGCGGGTTAAGCTTCACACCTCGGTCCAGCATCTTAACGCCTTTGACGAAATCCTCGCGGTTTCCTGTCAATGAATAGAGCTTGAAGTAAGTTTGTGCTCCGTTATTCAGCGACGAACTCGACTCTACTTGTTTGTCACGTGCCTCGATCGATTGTTGCAAATATTTCACGGCTTCTTCGTCGCGATGTTCGGCGATTGCCCGCTGTGCCAGCAAGTCATTCAAAAGGGCCTGGATTTCGGGGTCTGATGGGTCGGCGAGTCGTAACCACGTCAATTGGTCATCTTCGTTAACGGGCGTGACCGCGCGCATCGAGGCGGCCATGTATTTCTTGGATTGGTCGCGTTCCTTTTTGTAGGCCTCTTCCGCGAGGGCTCTTGAATCCGAAAAGGCTCCGAGATTGAAGAGTGTCCGGCAGACGTTGATGAGCATTGGAAAACTGCGCTGATGCGATTCCAGAAGCTCGTCAAAAAGTTTTCGTCCTTCTGCGGGCTTCCCAAGCCAGTAGTAGACTTGACCAAGATAAATACGGTACTCGTCGGTCTCGCCGGCCGCACCGCGAATTTCGAGAAAGGTTTTTTCTGCCTCTTCCAATTCTCGCCGCCGGACTTCCTGGTCCGACGTCGCCTGAGCTCGGTTTAAACGGACCATACCGAGATTCAGTACGACCGGGACAACACTCGTTTCGACCATCAGCCGCTGCTGGCTCTTTCTGATGGCAACGTCCTCTTGCAACTGCGATTCGATGTAATCACGGATGATCGTATCTTGTTGGGCGACAGGTGCACTTCGCGCTCGCTGGTAGACGTCGGCAGGTGCTTTGCCATTTTTGAACAACTCGATGACCTTTTCTTGAGTCTTGAGAATCGAACTGCGATAGGTCTTCTCTGCTTCATGCAGTCGTGGTAACCGTTCTGCGACATATGGGGATAATAAATCGACCGCCTGATCGTAATCACCTTGCCTCGCGGCGATTTGTCCGAGAATGCGTGCGCCATCTGTGTTGCCAAGCCGACTTCGATGTCGTTCCAAAAGTTCTTTGCACTTTTCTAATTCGTTACGACTTTCGTAAATCGCAGCCAGTTGCGACGCCCATACCAGATTGTCAGGCTCGCGATCCAATAAGATCCCTAACAAACGGAGACGGATCGTATCCAGCAAATCTGGCTTCGACGCAAACGGTGCGATGGTGTCCAGCAGAGCTAATGCAGCGGTTGGATCCGACTCGCCGGATTTTTCCACGAGCTCCCGTCCACAATTCTCAATATCCGCAGCGGTTAACGGTGACTTGGGTTTAAACTGAAAATCGAGCGCGATTCCTAAGGTACGGTTGGCATCTGTTAACGTTGCTTGACGTAACGGTCCCTGGATAAGTCTCTTCATTGATTCCGCAGCACGATCAGCGTGGCTCGGATGGTCAATAAGAACGGTCTGGTATTTCTCCGCAGCGCCAATCAGATTGCCGGCGGTCGCCAGGCGGTCTGCGTCCGCAAATGTCTTCTCGGCGAGGTATTCAGGACTGTTGGTGTACGGAATCCAGATTGAGAGAAAGGTCAAGGTCGCAAGCATCCACGCAGAACCGAAATTCCACGTCTTTTCGAAGAGAGACAAGGGCTCACGTCCAAGAAGTAAGATTCCTTGCTGCCAGTTCGCCATCCGGAATGCGCGCAGCGAGAAAAGTGGAATCCCAAATAAACAGAAACACTGCGTTTTCACGTAGCTTCCCGTTTCGGCATCCTCGTCGCGATAACCGCACATTTTCAGTCCGGTGCCAAACATCGTCCCGAGTGATGGTACCGTGGTTACGGGCTGCATGTCGGGGAATTTGGCCTGAAGGTCGATCTCGGTCATAGGAGGTACTCCATCGGCGGTCAGGTTGAAAGATCCTGCTTAACCACATCTTCTTCGGATGACGCCGAAGACGCTTTTGCCTTATCCCGAGCAATCCGCAGCGACTGCTCGACAAGTTCTCGCCGCGGGTCAGTATCGGAGATGGCATCTCTCAAACGTTCTAAGTACGCGATGCCCTCGTTTGCAGGATTGCTCTCCGTCAAATGAATCGTACCGAGTGCTTCGTTAATCTGGGACGATCGATAAGCACAGACACCGAGGAGAAGAAGTATCAGATTTTTGCGAGCCTTCTCTTCCGAAATCCCTTGATCCTTTAATGACGCAATTGCGGATTCGAGTCGTTGATCATCAATGTGGGTACTGAGGCTTAAGTGATCGTTCGGCAAAACAGACTCCGCAGCCGCCAGATACCTCGGATCTTTTACGACTTTCGCGAACGTCTGCTCATCGCTCGGTGAAATAATTGGCTGCAGTACACACATTGCGATAATCACGAACAGAATTGTCAGTCCAAGCGGAAATCGATAGGCGTAGGGTTTACCGAATTTTTTCGAAGGGATGTCGCTGAGCAGCATGAGCCACTCGCCGTCATCCATTTTCCAGTAACGGTCGCCGTTGAAAAGGACGTGCTTACCATCCCATGTCCAGAAATCGATGTGGTACACGTGGGCATGACGGTACAGGAATCCGACGGAGACTTCCTGGCCCAGTTCTTTCCTCATCGCCTCGCGAGCCCCATCCGGCAAATCCCCAATCCTTTCTACTTTTTCGCCGTGTCCATAGATAATGGGGATCCCGGCGAAAGAGATCGTTTGGAGAGGACCGGCTAGAAAAGCGATCATCATCAGCGGAAGTATGTATCTCTGCATGTTTGATCGCCTGTGAGTTCGAAGTATTCGATCACCAATTTGCGGAAAATCAAAACAAGCGTTCTGCGTTCGAGCCGGGATTCGTTGACGATTCGCGGTATGTGGTTGTGTCGCTCCCGGATGAACGTTCTACTTCCAGAGATTGCGAATCGATCGATAAAGTACCAATCAAATCGCGCAGTTTCAAACGGTGTTCACTTCGCGACTCGGCGTTTCGTGCTACTAACGTTTGATTTCTTTGAGTGGCGCAAAGAGTTTGCATCGGACGGGCAAGGATGCTGAGATGAAATGAACCGAGGAAGGATGTTTGCACTCGGTGGCGGAAATGCTTTTGGAACAAAAAGCCTCGATGGTGAGTGCCACGGTTTTACCGTCTTCGGTAAGGCCGTGTTCTTCGAACGCGTGATCGCACCATAAAGACACGGCCTTGTCGAAGACTCCAAAACCGTGGCACTTCGAGTCTCGACCGCAGTGGCACCCCTCAGTGACAACAATATTTCTCGAACCCAGCCTCGCCTCCTGATGGGTTGCACGCGTCGCTTAAGCTGTGCTCTTTGCAAATCAAGGGTATTTGTTGAGATACCTTTTCAGTCCTTTTCGTGACACTTGCCGCCATGGTGTATTCCGATCATTGCTTACTGTATCGCAGATGAATTGTATTTCGAAAGAGCTTGCTGCAACATTTACGTTGTCGAATCCAATTGATCTTAGCCCAATTACCAGGAATTTATTTGTGCTTTGGCTGACGCTGCACCAACATGACGTTTAACGAGCGCCGGCAATTTTGTGGAGATGTCAGTGGTTGCGGAGACAAAAACCAAGAAACCGACGTTGACGTTTGCTGCCGCGGCATGTTTGATCCTTTTGCTTGTCGAAGCGGTGAAGTTGGCGGCCTTCTGTGCCGCGGCACCCGCTGCCCGGGCCTCGGATGCCGGAGGATACTGGATGCTCGGCGATCAGGTGGCACAAGCCGATATCTGGATGGCCCGTAATCCGGTTGCGTATCGCACCCCTGGCTATCCGTGGATGATTGGTTTATCGAAGGTGTTATGTGGTCGCCATGGCTGGTTTGTCGTGGTGGCACTGCAATATTGTGCGGTGTGGCTGACATCGGCTTTGACAGCCTGGTGGACAATTCGAGTGACCGGTCGATCCTGGATGGCCGTTTTGTCCCTGGGAATTTGTGTGATCAGTGCCGCACGCCCCAGTCATGCCAGCACGATTATGACAGAGACGTTTTTTACGTTGTTCTTCACGGCAACACTCGTTTCAATCAGCTTGCTTGGCGAGAAGATTTCGTTGCGACGCTCCTTATTGACAGGATTACTTTGGGGTTTCACATGGCTGCTTCGCCCCGTGGCTGCGACTCTCGCTCCCGCATGGTTCGTTGCTTTCTGGTTATTGCATCCGTCTAAGTTTGGTTTATCGACGCGAGAACGGTTCCTCAGTGCAATCGTTACGGTCGGCGTCTTGTCGGTGATGTTGGGGCCGTGGATGGTTCGCAACCAGTTGCTGTTTCAGCGTCCCTCGCTGACAGTGTTTCTCGGACGAGAGTTATGGCTGACGACATTCGGCCCAGGCCAACCAACC
>JBAXBD010000388.1:0-6197 GCA_037142165.1 Schlesneria sp.
GTGGGATGTCGAATACGAAATAGAAGTCATCGTCTGCCGGATTAGCGTCGGCAGGAATCGAAACGCGACCCCAGCCTCGTTCTCTTGCTCTTTCTAAGGGGATGCGGTGGTCCTTAAGTTCGGTCGACAATCCGTCAAGTTCGACGGTCAGGACCGAACGTGCCCCTTCAATGTCAAACTCGACTGGAATACTGACTTTCTGCTCGTCTGTCCCTTCGCGGGAAATCTTGAGCGAGACGAGCAGTTCGGCACCGTCACTTGTCGTTTGCCGCTTAACGTCAGTCACTCGGATGGAAGTATTTGTTGAAGGGAGTTGCGAATAGGCAAGCAGATGAAACCGCACTCCCTGAGGGAATTCCAGAAAGGCGTCGCGCAGAGTTGACCAGCGGTTGCTTTCAGCCGTCCAGTCGTTTTCTCGCAGGTCGGAACAGACCCAGATCTCGGTTCGCCCCGATCGATTATCACGGATATAATCGTGGGCTGCCTGAAGCATGATTGGCAGATCGGCCGGAGAACTGGCGGGTCCCGCGTTTGGGAGATTCATGATCGCGTCGGGCGAATCGACCTGGTGGGGTGAATTGGAAACGCTGTCGATTACGACCCAGCGAGCCGAACCAAGCGTCTGCAGAGTTTGCACAAGTTGCTTCTTGCCCGTTTCCAGCTTGGATTGACCGGTCCCCGATCCACGCTGCTGCATACTGGGTGAGCGGTCCAGCAGGACGATTGTCGTGTCTGCCTGACCTCCCGCAGCAAGTCCCAGCCAGCCACTGGCAAGTGGTCGAGCGACGGCGAACAGAAGGCCCGCAATTGCGAGCATGCGGAATAACATGATCAGCCATTGACGCAATCGAGAATAGCCGCGTGCCATGCGGTGTGCGGCCAGCAAGAACATCATGGCCGCCCATTGAATTGTCTGAAACCGCCGCTGATTGATCAGGTGGATGATGATCGGTAAGGCAATCAGTGGCAGGCCCCACAGCAGCCAGGGTTGCAAAAAGCTCATCGCATCCCCTTTGCCTGAGCCCGTCCGATAAGGAAGCGGACTAATGCCTGTTCGTAGTTTTCGTCAATGCTGATCCGCTGGTAATCGATTGCCGACTCAAGCACAACCTGCCTCAATTGAGCCAGGTATTGTTGCAAGGCCTTGTCGTATCGATCGGCGATATCATTGGGCTCTGCAAATATTGCGGGGCCACCTTCCATATCGAGGAACCGCATTGGTCGACGAAACTGAAAATTCAATTCGAGCGGATCGAGCAGATGAAAAACGGCGGCGTCATGATGGCGAAACCGCAAATGCTGGAAACAGCCACGTAACAGTTCTGGTTCGATGAACAGGTCTGAAATAATGACGATCAATGCTCGCTGACGAATCGTTTCCGCCAGTTCATGCAAGACGGTGGCGAGTTGCGTTTCCCCTTTCGGCTTGGCATTTTCAAGCAGGTCGAGGACCAGCCGTAAGTGTGCCGCATTCCTTTTGGGGGGCAGATTTTGCACGATACCATTCGCTACGCAAGCGAGACCCACCGCGTCCCCTTGTTGACTGGCGAGATACCCTAAAGTGCCGGCGATTCGTCGTGCATATTCGATCTTTGTGATACCGGTCGAACCAAAATTCATGGACCCGCTGGTGTCGAGCACAAAGCAGCAGCGAAGGTTCGTGTCAGCTTCGAATTCTTTGACGTAGAACCGATCCGACCGTCCGTAGGCTCGCCAGTCGAGTCGCCGAAGGTCATCGCCTGGCACATATTTTCGGTATTCAGCGAACTCAACGCTTGATCCACGATGTGGGCTGGCGTGCCGTCCTGAAACGTTCCCTTGCATCGGCCGTCGCGCAAACAGCGGAATTCCCGCCAGCCGCGACAAGACTTGCGCGTCGAGAAAGCTTCGAGGCTGGCGATCAGTAAGCATGCCTGCTCCCTGCTGTGGATGTACGTCCGTGGATCATTTTCAACCTGCAGAAAATCGAAGCGGACGCCAACAATCTCGCTTTGATCGTTAACTAAGACTGTTCTTCAATCGTCTCACTAATTAAGCGTTTCACGATCTGCTTTGCGTCTAGTCCTTCCGCTTGTGCAGCGAAGGTCGTAATGACACGGTGCGTCAAAACGGGAACCGCAACTTCGTGGATGTCTTCCAGTCGTACCATGTAACTGCCATGTAATGCAGCCCTGGCTTTTGCGCCGAGGATTAAAAACTGGACAGCTCGGGGACCCGCACCCCATGCCACCAGTGGCTTCAGCCACGCGGGTGCCGACGTCCCCTTTGGCCGCGTCTTTCGAACGAGCTTTGCAGCGTAACGGTAAATGTGGTCTGGAACCGGGACTCGACGAACCAGATGCTGATGATCGATAATTTCGGCCGCCGTCATCAGATGATCGAGTTCCGGAAGAGCATCTCCCGTCGTCGTCCGAGCGATCAGAACTTCTTCCTCTTCTGACGGATAGTCCAGTTCGATCAGGAACATGAACCGGTCAAGTTGGGCTTCGGGAAGGGGATAAGTTCCTTCCTGTTCAACGGGGTTCTGTGTGGCAAGCACAAAAAATGGTGAATCGAGCCGGAACGTTTTTCCAACAACAGTTACCTTCTGTTCCTGCATTGCCTCGAGCATTGCGGCTTGAGTTTTTGGAGGGGCACGGTTGATTTCGTCCGCCAACACGATGTTGGCAAAGACCGGGCCGCGGATGAATTGAAATTCCCGTCGGCCATCTGCTCCGTCTTGAAGAATATCCGTACCTGTGATGTCCATCGGCATCAAATCAGGAGTGAATTGGATGCGGCTGAAGTTCAACGACATGGTTTCGGCGAGTTTGCTGACCAGCAAGGTCTTGGCGAGGCCGGGAACACCCATCAACAGCCCGTGTCCACGTGCGAACATGCAAATCGCCAGCCGTTCGATGACATCATTTTGTCCAATGATGACCCGTCCGAGCTCTTTTTTCAGTCGACCGTAAAGCTCCCGCAGCCGATCAATGGCCCCGACATCGTTATCACTCAGATTTGTTGTCGCTGGACCTGAAGGATTTGCCATGAACCAATTCCTCTGATCAAACTGATGAAGCGAGTTGTCGACGAGGCGACAGGACGCAGTGAAAGGACCCTTCCGCACTTAACTGAGACAATCGGTCTAAAGTCATACCAAACCATTTGCGAGAAAAAAAGCGTCTATTTTTGCTGACGATCGAATTCAGAGTATTTCAAGTTTCGGATTCGCGGCATTTCCATTTTCGCAGGTGACCCGCTGTCGATTTTATCAGTCGGGTTGGTCGGATTTGATTTTGGACGGATTCATCCTTGGTCTTGTCGCAATTGGGGGTTTGAAACGATATTCTCCCCGTTCACTATTTCCATTTGATGCTGTTTCCATCAAGGTCCCCACTGATGTCGAACGACGAGCCTGGATCTGGCAACCCTCCGTTAAACGCGGGCGAGTTTTTGCGTCAAGTTCTTGGGGAACTTGGTTCAAAAGCCGGAGCAATGTGGATCGGAGAATCCGGACAATTAATACCGGTGTTTGCCGTTGGCCTGGAAGAAACCGGTCTTTTTAGCGGCGCCAACGGTAAGCAGTTTCTTCAGCAGATTTTGAGCGATGCGATCAATCAAGGTCGAGCACAGACGTTTGATACCGAGGGATTGATCGAGCCAACCAGTTTCGGTCACGCCACGTTATTCGTTGTTCCGATGTTGATTTCGAGCACACAACCGGGTGTCGTCCTGGTGGCAGAACGGCCGAATCTCCCACAGCAACAGCGAATCGGCATGATGCGACATGTCGAATTACGTTGCCGCGATCTCACGAATCAGATTGCGAAGTCGGTTGTTCCGAACCGCGGACCCACCCCTGAAGCCGTAATGCCTCCTCCCGCTGGGCCGAGTGTGGCTCCCGCATTGGGATCGATCACGAGCGCGACGGCCCCTCAGATTTCCAGTCCTCAACTGGCCTCAGCCCAATCCCCCTCGGCAACTCGCCAACAGGTTGATCCGCAAGCAGTGTTGGACTATCTGTTGTCGCTTCAGCGCAGTCTTGACCTGAATGAAGTGGCCAACGTGGTGGTCAACGACGGTCGTATTCTATTCGGAGTCGACCGTGTGAGCCTGGCCATGCGCCGTGGAAAGAAAACATTCATCACTGCCGTCAGCGGTCAGGAATCAGTGCATCCACGTGGTAATTTGATCCGCGCCATGCGACGACTGACCGAGAAAGTCATCGCTGCTGGAGAACCGTTCCGATACGACGGCTCGATTGCAAATGTTCCAAAAGAGCTTGAGGAACCGCTGGCCGAGTTTATCCAGGAGGCTGGGACTCGATTCCTGATGATCGTTCCACTGCTGGAACCCGAGCGGCTCGTTAAACCGGAAGAACCGATGGGAGGTGGAAGGCCAGAACGAATTGATCGTCAGCCAATTGGCGCGTTGATTGTCGAACAGATGTCGAGCAGCGAACCATCAACACAACTGAAGGGGACACTAGATTCCGTCGCTGATCACATCGCCGCTGCGGCCTACAATTCACATTCGCACAGCACAATTTTCCTGCTTCCCGTCTGGCGTTCGATCGGGCGTTTTTTCGAATGGTTGCGTGGGCGTCGACTTGCCATCGCTGGTGCGATCGCGGCGGCGCTCGTCACCGCCGGCGCGGCGCTTGTACTTGTCCCCTGGGATTATCGAGTTGACGGAACGGGGCGGCTCATGCCGGTCATCCAGCGGGAAGTATTCGCACCCTGGGACGGACAGGTCCAGGAACTTTTAGTCGAAGGGGGCGAACACGTTGAAAAAGACCAGGAACTGATCAAACTGCGCAATGACGAATTGAATGCTGAGCATGCGAAAGTGCAAAGCGAGTTCCAGGAGAAGCAAAAACTGTGGAATAATCTCAAAGCTCAGGCCGGTGAGGCCGAGAAGCAAGGCAAGAAAGACGAGAAGCTGAAGTTCGACGGCAAGGCGATGGAGACGCAAGTTGAAATCAATGGAGCGAAATCGCAGTTGGATATCTTGGAAGAACGACAGAAACGGCTGATCGTACGAGCGCCAATCGCCGGTATCGTTACCACGTTTCAAGTTCAGCAGTTATTAGAGAATCGCCCGGTCAAGCGCGGCGATCTGTTGTTGCAAGTCATGGACGACAAGGGAGATTGGCAGCTCGAACTGGAAATTGCAGAACACCGCGTCGGGCGAATTTTGAAGGCCCAGAAAGAACTTGGCGAACATCTTCCGATCGAGTACCGTTTGTTGACGAATCCCGAATCCAGCTACGAAGCAACGCTGAAAACTCTGGCAACGCGAACCGTAACCGCTGAAGAAGATGGGAGTGTGCTCGAGGCCCGTGCGACCCTCGATACGGAAAAACTCCCGTCGCGAGCGATCGGAGCGGATGTCCGAGCTCGCATCGGGTGTGGTAAGTCGAATCTGGGCGACGTGCTTTTTGGAGACGTCGTCGAATTTATCCAGAGATATCTCTGGTGGTAGCTCATGACACGGATGGGATGTCGATCCAGCGTCGCTCAGCATATGACTGCAAGACGGCGTCAGCGACAGCTTGAGCGCTCGCACCATCGTCGAAGCCGGGAACGGCATCGCGACCTTCGACGATGGCATCGACTAATTCAAAGACCAGGTCATAGCGGAAGACTGTGCTCGGCTTTCCTTCGGCAGGATTCCGAGGGCTTTTGGCTGGTTTCATAAACTGTTCAGGAACCAGCGATTTTTCCATGGTTCCACCATGCTTGCCGACCAGAATGTAATTGGGATCAACCAGTTGATAGACGGCAGAGCCTTCGCTGCCGTTGACTTCGGCCCACTCGAACCCGACACCACTATTGTGATGCCCTTTCATCAGCGTACTTCCTTCCCACACACCGACGGCACCTGATTTGAACGTGCCGATCAAGGCTGACCAGTCATCAACTTCCGACGGTGCACAGGGCTGACCGTCGACGGTCTTGTCGCGGGGAACAAACGTTTTGACGGAACCACAAACGCTTTGAATTGGCCCCATGAGATCCTGGGCAAAATCGATGCGGTGGATCGTCATATCATAGAGATCCCCCGCGCCAGCCAGCTTCTTATACTGACGCCAGCCCCAGCTTGTTTCGGGAAGATCGAGGAATCGCTGGCTGCGAAAATGTCGCGGCTCGCCGAGTGCGCCGCTCTTGACGAGATGGCTGAGGTAACGCATTGAGGGTGCAAAGCGATAGGTG
>JBAXBD010000389.1:0-6187 GCA_037142165.1 Schlesneria sp.
GGACTCTTCGTTCCGCGTTGTCCCAGACAACAAGCTCGTCCCCCGTCAATCTGTAGAGTTTTTCCATCACGCTCGTGGAGATGGGAAAGCTGGATTCTTCCAGCACACCAATGATCTGACGCTGCCGGGCGTCAAGCGCACCCAAATTGCGATTGGACAACCACCAGGCCGAAAAAATCGCATTTGCAGCCACAGCGACAAGCAGCAGTCCCAGCAAAGGCCACAAGATTTGATCTCGGATCGGCAGTTTCACAAAGCGAACCTCCGTAAGACGAAATTTATCCCTCGAACAAACAAACGCTGCCGAAGACGAGAATCCAGCTCATGACTTTCATTCCTGATTAAAAAAGTTATCGCGTTCAAGTGCTTCCTGACAGATGAGAAGCAATATCGTGGTGAACTTTCAGCGCGCTGGCCAGTTGCAATCCGCCATTAAGACTAGTACTCTAAACCAATATTTTGATTAATCAAAATATTGGTTTCTAAATATCGATATGATTGTGGTTGAGTTTCGAAATGTCCCAAAAAAACAGCCGATTCCGAGCTTTTACATTGATTGAGTTGCTGGTTGTCATTGCCATCATTGCAGTGTTGATCTCGTTGTTATTTCCCGCAGTACAACAGGCTCGCGAGGCTGCGAGACGGACACAATGCAAAAGCAACCTCAAGCAAATCGGGTTGGCACTTCATAACTATGAAGCTTCGTCCCGATGCTTGCCTCCGGGGTATATCAGCGTACCTGGCTCGGGGACGATGGACGCAGTTTCTGGCGACTCGGGGACAGGCTGGGGATGGTTAACCCATCTTTTGCCGAACATCGATCAGGCTCCACTTTACAATTCACTGAATATGAATTCGTCATGCTGGTCGCCAGTCAATTCATCGTTTGTCACCACGGGGATCAATGTCTACTTGTGTCCCACTGCGGTGAATCCAGCATCGACCGTGAATGTTGAGGACGTGAGTCATAAAACACTCGTGGTGTTTGGCCGAACGAACTACGTTCACAACGTCGGCTGGAATGATCTTTGGAGTGGGGGTGCCTCGGTACCGCAGGATTACGGTGCGGCTGCAAACGGCGCAATGTATCGCGATAGCAACGTCAAGTTTTCGGACGTGATCGATGGATTGAGCAACACGGTCTTCGTCGGAGAACGTTCACCGAATTTGAGTGATGCCGTCTGGCCTGGTGTGATGCCCGGTTCAGCACATTACGCCCGTCCGCCATTTGGAAGCATCGGCTCAGGTGGTCCCGGAACGAACTGGGACAGCGGTGGAAGCTATGTTGGAGCGCATAGCGGGCCGTCCATTTACGAATCACCTGTTGTGATCCACCCACCGAACAGTCCCTTGGGCCACACGGACCAGATGCAATCCCTGCACACGGGCGGTGCTCATATTTTACTGGGGGACGGATCTGTCCGTTTCATCAGTGAGACGGTCAATTTGGGGATCTGGGCGACACTTTCAAGTCGAAATGGCGGGGAAGTGCTCGGCGATTTTTAGTGCATAGAAAACGCCAGATCCAGGTCGAGTCAGAAACAGGTAACATGATGCCGCAACTCCGACAGATCCTCACTTTCTGCATTCTCTTTGTATCATCGCTTACGGTCGTTGGATGCTCCAGACCGACAGAAACGGCGCGTGAGAATCGGCGATTACTGGACGCCATTTTAACGGCCATCACAATGAAGAACCAAAAATGGTTGGCTGACGACGCCGATATCGCAACGACGCGTCATGAGGCGAGACAACTGACCGATTGGGAATTCGAGCAATTATCAAGAATTATTGATAAGGGGACTGCCGGGGAGTGGAAAGCAGCCGAGGAACTTGGCTACGAATTCCGCAAAGCGCATCCTTTTGTCAAAGAGGGGCGTTGACGCAAGTGACAATGCCGAAATGGAAACGCATTGTCGACACGTTTTCACGATATTTACTAATCGCTTCAGCAGTCTGACTTCGAAAACAAATCGCTTGCCGCGCCTCGGTCAGGAATCGTAGACAAGGGGTCGCCAGGGACGTACAACCTTTTGTACAACACTGTTCGGAGGGGGCGCTGTTATGGATGTCATTACACATACTGCTGCTCGAGCCAATTTGTCGAAGACAATGGACCGTGTTTGTGATGACCATGAAGCGATTATCATCACGCGGAACGGCGAGCAATCTGTCGTGATGATTTCGATGGAAGACTATAACGCATTGGAAGAAACGGCGTACTTATTGCGGACACCTGCTAATGTGCGTCGCTTGTTATCTGCCATTGGGTCTCTCAATGCAGGCACAGGGAAGGAACGGGAGCTTTCTCAGTGAAGCTCATCTTTGCCGACGAAGCTTGGGAAGATTACCGTTATTGGCAGAAGCAGGATAAACGCATGATCGAACGGATCAACAAAGTGATTCGTGAAGTGATGCGCAAACCGTTCTCTGGAGTCGGAAAACTTGAGCCACTAAAACACGCCTTGGCTGGCTTCTGGTCGCGCCGGATCACCGAAGAACACCGCAGGGTTTACGAGATCGACGACGACGATTTGTTGGTTGCCCAATGACGTTATCAATATTGAAGTCGCAGTCCGTCCTCAAAAGCACAGTCGAAAGAGCACTCATGAGCGATGTTTCATTGCATGATCCGTTGACAAACACTCTGCAGATTGCGTGCGACATCGACACGACAGCCAGTACCTCTACGCCCGATCACTTGGATGAAATCACCAGGTCAGTTCCTCACCAAAGCGGTCATCGAAGTCGTTGGGTCAGGGACGTGTTGCATTGGATCCGTCGGACGCATTTGTATTTCGGGATTTTTCTTTTTCCCTGGGCTGTGATGTATGGGGTGACGGGGTTCCTGTTTAATCATCCATTGGCGTTCAGCGATTTGAAAGCTCGGCCATTTTCTCAATCGGACTGGTCCGGAACTGATCTTGCCAAACCACTGAGTGCCGTTGAGATCGCGACGGATGTGGTTGAGGCTTTGAAAAAACGCTCGCCTGATGCGGCGAATTACAAACTTGTCGATCCTGATCAGGCTGCGTTCGTGCAGGAGATCGTCTCGGCCTCCGTCAAATCAGAGGGTCTGCTGACAACATTGTTTTTTGACGTTCTGGGACGGGGTGGTTCGATTCATTTTTCGCCAACGAAGGATTCGTCCAGCATCGAGAAGCCGCCGTTTGCCGTCGGCGTTTCAAATGCAACTGGTTCCAAAGGCACGAAAAAGAAGAACAGCGAGTCAGAAGCAGGATCTCAAGATGTTGAGAAACTGATTCTCGAAAACCCGTTACCAGAACGGTACAAGCAAGCGATTCCCATCCTTCTGACGAAACTCGGTTACGCGACCGGTGAAGTGAAGGTCGGTTTCATCCCGGATCTTTCGTTCCATCTTGAAGCTGACGGCAAGAAATGGGTGGCTCGTTACAACCTGCTTCAAGGGAGTCTTTCGGGGCGTCCGGCTGATACCGATCCACCGGGCGAGCGGCTGAGCGTTCGACGATTCCTGACGAAGCTGCACAGAACTCATGCCTATACGTATTCGATCGGTTCGCAATGGTTCTGGGCTGTGTTCGTCGACTTGATGTCGGGCGTGATGCTTTTCTGGGGAGTCTCGGGACTGTTAATGTGGTGGCAGATTAAGAGGACACGCTCTCTGGGCCTGCTGTTGATGATTGCCAGCGTTGTCATCGCAGGTCTCTTAACGGTCGGAATGTGGCAGGCACTGTCGTTCGGGTGAACTCACTTCGATCGAATTTGATTCCATAAGTTTCAAGTCGAAGCGAATTTTAGTCCGTCGCTTATTCAGGATGTTCACGTGGCCCGATTGATTGGTATGGACGAAGCGGGACTCGGTCCGAACCTGGGGCCCTTCGTCGTGGCGGTTACCGTCTGGGACGTTCCGGGTTCTCCATTCGAGTTCGATTTCTGGAAAACTTTCGAAGATGTGCTGACTAATTCACCAGGTGTACGTGACACACGGCTGCATGTGGCCGATTCAAAAGAAGTTTTTCAGCCGAAACGGGGGTTTGCTAGTTTGGAACGGGGAGTCCTCGCGGCTTTACGAATGAACGGACTTGAGCCTCGTTCATTCGAGGAACTCTGTCAGTCCCTCTCGGCTAACTCGGCGCAGGATGACGCCGTCGCAGAAATGCCACCATGGTATCACGATCATCCCCTGGAACTGCCCACCGAGCCGATCGATATTGGGATCAGCGACGCATGGAGCACCGCTTGCCAGGGTCATGGTGTTCGGCTAGTTGCCATCAAGGCGGCGATCGTTGAGCCGCAACAATTCAATCAATTGATTGATGACTACGACAATAAATCATTGGTCGTTTCTCGCGTCGCGTTTCAATTATTGCGATCAGTCTGGAGTCCCGACGAAACCGAAACCTTTGTCGTGGGTGACAAACATGGTGGTCGAAATCGGTATGATCAACTGTTGTCCGAAGTGCTCGACGGTGAAATGATTTTTCGTCTGGAGGAAGGGGCTGATCGGAGTGATTATCGTGTCGGGAAATCCGTCCTTCGATTTCAGCCACGAGCGGAAGAGCATGGCCCCGTTGCCCTTGCGTCAATGACAGCCAAGTACGTGCGTGAACTGGCAATGAGCCGATTTAATCAGTTTTGGGCCAGCCACGTCGATGGGCTGAAGCCGACCCAAGGTTATCCGGTCGATGCAAAGCGGTTTCGGGAAGAAATCGCAGAAACTCAGCGAAGCCTGGGCATCGCAGACGACGTCTTGTGGCGAAACCGATAACGAATTCCAACTTCTTGAACCGGAAGAATTTAACCACTGATAACACTGATGGGCACGGTGTAAGCTTCCCCCGGAAAACAATTTAAGAAGAAAAGGGTAAACAAGAACCTCACCAGTCTCACGAATTAAATACTGTAAGTGTGCGGGGTTCGTTAATACGTTGATTACAGTGGCGCTTTCCACCCGGCATACGTACCCCTACGAAATTCCTACAAATTCTCCTGGTCCTTATTCGTGCGATTCGTCAGATTCGTGGTTAAAACTCTTTCGCATTATTCGTTTTTCATTGATGTGGTTCAGGACTGGCAGATTTTGCCGACAAGAATACATAACGGAAAAAACCCGTCTGTGCGCGTTTTGAACTCCCGATTATCATCCTTCCGCGTTCGTCAGTTTCGCTTCTGCGATTGAAGATTTTTCGCGGTCCGGTCGAAGTTGATAGAACGTGTTTGCAGCAAAAGTTGGATAATAACGGGAGCCAGCCATGGATCGGCGGCGTTTCTTTGAATGGATCAGCGTTTCCCTCGCCAGTTCGGTTGTCGGGTTCGCTGTCGGATGTAAGGGACGTCAGTATGCTCACGTCCTGAACGAATCCGATCGCGATATGGTCGGCAGCCACACGGCGGGTGCCGAAACCTGGGAACCGTTGATTCAGACTTCCGTGACCCAGTTGCTGGGCCGGGAAGAAGGTTCCGTGAAACTGACTTCGCATACGGGTGAGCCCTGCAAGAAACGGATTTGTTTCCTGCAAGTTGACAATCGAAGTTCCGAAGAAATCGGCGATTTTGGCGATCAGATCTATCAAGAGATCGATACGATCGTGAATGCATCCGAAGCATTCGAACTGGTCAATGTTCGCGCCGTCAAAGCGGGCTTGCAGCAAGCCGGACTTCGCCCCGACGACCTGTATACTCCCAGTGCACGGCGAAAACTTGCCGCCGTCATGGAGCAGGAACGGGAACCGATCGATTACTTCCTGTACGCCACGATTACATCGGGAACCACTCGAAGTAACAGCAAAGACTATCAGCGCGATTACCTCTTCACGCTGGAGCTGGTGAACTTCGAAACCGGCCACACCGAAAAAGAATCGGCCAAAATTCGTAAGGGCTACCATAAATCGAAACTCGGGAAACTCCGCAACTACGGATCGGGTTGATATTCGAGTGGATATTTTTCGAGGTGGCGATGAATCCCAAGAGATCCTCTCCAAGCCGATTTTCCGGTGTATTGGCTGGCCGATTTGTTCTGGCTATCCGGTCGTGCGCAATATTTTCGCTGTTGATAGCGATGTCCGGTTGCAGTACTCACTTCAACCGGCTTGAGCCGATTCGTACGGCGTTCTTTGATGGCAATCTCGCCACAGCGGATGAGCACATCGAAAAGGAATTGAAAAAGCACAAAGGCGAAAAAGACGTCTTGTTGCTCGACAAAGCG
>JBAXBD010000390.1:0-6178 GCA_037142165.1 Schlesneria sp.
TCAAAGCCCAGGGTAGGTCGCCATGCGACCTACCCTGGGTCGCGGTTTTTGAAATCGGTTTTACTCCAACGGAGTTACATCATTCTTCGATTCATACGAATCCGAGTGTGCGGTAACCGCAAAGACGTAATCGAGACGAGTTCGCGAAGCGGGCAAAGAGCGATGTAATGGCTTTGGTGTAAAACACCCTTCACGGGGTATTGCGGTACTGGGTGAACTCTGTGTTGATCTGACCTTGACCTAAAAACACTGTTTCGGATATCCAGCCCTCCATATGCCGGCAAGGCCAAGGAGGGCCGATGGAAATCCAGGTTACGGATTTTAATGGTGCAGGTGCGCTCATCGCGTCGCAGTTTACAGATCAATGGGCAGAACTGGAATACGTTCTGTCCGGTGCGAGACTGCATTTGAAGAAATCTGACCAAGCAGGTATTCAAGGCAATTTGATCTTTGATCCAGTCGGGACGAACGAGTTCATTAAGAATGAACTAAAATCATTGGCGAGATGGAATCCAGGACTTCTCATCCCGTCGCGATTCAAGCTTCTAGGCACCGACGTGGATTTTGTTTCCGATGGACTGTTGGTTGAAGTTCAGTTTTCGAATTATCCATTTCTGCTGAACAATACTGTCCGATCGGAATTATTCTTTAAGTCAAAGACTCTGTTCGCAGGGGTTGACGTTCAAGCAGTCGTTATCGTAACTAAAGCGAAAATGTTCCCTGCGTCAAATAGCACTCTGTACTATGAGCAGGCTCTCCAGCAACTTTCTGAACTCGCAAAATATAATGTATTTACTGTTCCAGTAAGACTCGTCGGCCTATTTGAGCAGATCGACAAAGAGATCGACGTGGTATCTACCATATATTCAAAAGCCAGATATTCCCGCACGGTTTTACAAAGGTCGATTAAGAAGTGCGTGATCCGAAACGGAAAGAAGAAAGCCAGCCGCTGCAAGTTCCAAATCGTGGAATAGCGACTATTCGCTAAACAGGACAGGTTGTCCGTCCGCAGGTCTCTTCCGGCTCTTTTTTGGCTTTTGCCCGCCATTCAGATTCTCGTCGACTGGCGGTTCTTCGTTTCGGATATTTGCCGCAAAGGCGGATTCCTCATAGGCGAGCCGTTCCTCCAAAGATGCGACGTGATGTTCTTCGGAATAAATCTTGGATCTTGACCTGTCGGTGGGCGTTTTTCCAACCTGCATGTCAAAACGGAATTTTTCCGCACGCTCGCCAGTTCTTTCCACATAATCGCGAAGCGTTTTTAGGTTTGGGAAGCAATCGTCTTCATCTGGCACACCACTGAGTCTTCGCAATGCCACGGAGTGGTACTTATCGTCGAGTTCTGCCCCAATGAAGTGTCTTCCATGATCTCTCGCTACAACCGCAGCGGTTCCGACTCCCATATATGGATCGAGAACTGTGTCTCCCTCTGTAGTGGTCGCAAGCATGATTCTTGCGATGAGGTCTTCGGGGAATTGGCACGGATGAATTGTCTGCTCTTCGTGGTTGTGCTTCACATTTCGAAACAACCAAATATCACCAGGGTTCTTTCCGTGTGGATTGCAAGAAAGCTCTCCCTTTTTGTCGCCACGATAGTGCTTTTTGTTTTGATACTTCTGAGGGACGCGAATCGACTCCAGATCAAATTTGTAGTCGTCCGATTTCGTGAACCAGAGAATTGTTTCGTGGCGACACGAAAACTTGTTTCTGGCATGAAGGCCGTGCTGCCGAATCCATACGACGCGATTGCGTGGAATCATCCCTTCCGCTTCGAGCATCGGAAAAAAGCGAACATCAAGAGGAATGAGCATTCCCGCATCAGAGAATGCACCAACCTGCCAAAAGATAGACCCTGACGACTTTAATACGCGACAGCATTCATGCAGAACGACCTGCTGTTCTTCGAGGTAGATACTGAGCGCTCGCTTTGCTTCGTACTCTTTCCCTAAGTTGTAAGGCGGGGACGAAAGGACCAAATCGACCGAGCCGTCAGGGATTCTCCGCAAGCATTCCAGCGTGTCGCCGTGGTGAATTGTGTCCAACATTTTTCGTTTTCCGTTTTCGAGTTTCGCTGACATGTGATTCCTTTCAGGAAATACATTTAACATTCGATCGTCAAAATTCGCAATCTACCTACGCCAGCTTCGCAGCCTTATCCAGCAGCCTTTCGATCGACCACTTCTCAGTCGCCAAGCCAGCTTCAACTGCTGGGGTCGTCTTGATGGTCGAGTGATGTCGGCACCAGTTGTACCATGCGAAGTACAGGCCAAACATGGCGTCATGGTTCCGAGTCTTCTTGGAATGGGCATTCGTCAATCTGGAGAAACGTCGAACCTACATTCTGGTGGTCAAGTTGAATCTCTCCATCCGTGAGGTTCCGATTTCAGCAATTGCGATGTCGCCGCAGATGATCCGTTTTTCGGCGGATATTATCGATCCTGGGGAATAGCGAGTTGCAGCGGATCGTCCGCTTGAGTTCTGAAAATGCTTGATGATTTGAGCGCAATTGCAATTGTTCTGGAACGTGAACGGGATGATAAATCCGTAGCTCGTAAACCCGTCAGTGTTGATCGTTGGGCATCCCGCTACCGACGCTAAAAGCTTGTCAGCAAATTTCCATGTGTCTTCAGGAGTTCGTTGTCCGGGGTGCCCGCAGATTAACAGTTTTGTATCCCGGTCGATGGCGGTGAAGACGTATCGATCTCCGCAGACTTCAGTGTTTTTCTCAAGTCGCTCGGCAGTCTTTCGCTTCATTGCGATGAATGCCCATTGTTCGTCACATTCAATAGCGTTGAAGGTTCGCTTCTGGATCGACTTTTCCATGAACAGTCGGCAGGATTCGCCAGCTTGGACCATTAGTCCAAGAATCGTGTTCTTGTCCAAGCCGGTCAACCGTGATGTTGATCTCACTGACATTCCCTCTAACAGCATGCTCAACGCCTGGACGGCAACTTTCATATCGGTTTGTTTCCCGGCCAGAGCGTGAGGTTCGACGAAAGTCTTTTTGTAGGACAGGCAGCGAAACCGTTGTTGTCCGTTACGATCTTTCCCGAATTTAGCCACGCCTTCGTTTCCACAATGAACACATTTCATTTCGATCCGCCTTTTCTCTTTGGCGAACCGAGTTAGAATGCTGTTGCTACACGGTGCATTCTGGCGATTCGCCGGACTGAACTGGGCCTCAGTTGGATTGGCGTCTGACTGAGGTTTTTTTGTTTTGTCAGGATTGGCGTCCCGACATATATGTAAACGCACGCCAGCGTTATTAGATCATGTTTTTGCCGTAAATTTATGGCTATTTCCATAAATCGGTAACGACAAAACAGCCCGCTAAGCGGTGGTCCGTGAAGAGTGAGAAACGAGATTGCTTCAGGGTCGAGTTGGCCCTAAGATATGCAGTCGATAAGCAGGCCGGTCATTTACCGGAACTGTCTTCGAGAAAGTAATTGCCAGAACCAGTGAACGTACCGCGATCCATTGAGCATTCTATGCCCTTCCTTTTTGTGCTCTTGCTTGGGAAGTCCTGCCAAGAACTTTTGATCCCTTGCTTGAGCGTGTGATGGGGCTAACAATGAGAACTCGCATCGGCCCCGTGTCGGTGCGAGTTTTTTCCTTTACAAATCTCCAAAAACGAAAAAAGCCGCAGACCCTGAGTAGGGTTGCGGCTCGTTTGCACGTTGCCTGAATGTAGAGACGAAAAAAGCCGTCCCTAAGTTACTACGCCTGGAGGACGGCTTTCGTTCGCAAGCCTTGTGGCTTATTGGATCGTCAATTAGTTTCCAGGACGTAGTGGCGGAAAGTTAAAGGCTTTCAAAATCACAGTCAATACGGTTTTCGTGTCAGGTTTCCAATTTTTCCGTCAACACAGAGTTCACCCAGTACCGGTATTACCGTCAGTGCGGTCGCTGACCCTCGCGACCCTGGGCTTTGATATGAAACGCCGTTCGCGTAAATGAAATGTGGTGAAGTCAACAGCACTTTAGCGGGGGTTGCGGCATTTTTCTGCAGAAAAGTCGCTAATCGATGGCACACGCCGCTTCCATCGTTCTGACATAACCCCGGTCGTAGACAGGCAAGTGACAAACTGCCGACGATCGCGTCCGAGGAAACTCAACTCGTTTGGCAAGAACGATTTGCTGCCGTTCCGGTTCTGTATTCGTCGATTCGTGATCGAGGTTGATCTGACGCTCGAAGTAATACACCAGACAAAGGCGCATCTTTATCTTTAGAATGCCATCAACCGTCCCAAAATCACGTTCGACTACCCCACAGAAGCTGCATTGATGCAGGGACCGCGTTGGAAATGTGGCCGTTTCCGTGGGTTGAAACCCACGGTTAAAAACCGGTGTCGCGATGCGACGGAAGTGCAACGGTTTGTCCCTGTCGGACGGTCTAGGACATCCTTGCGACACGTGCAGCTGAATTTGTCTGGTCTGAGGCGGCCCGAAAACCATTCTCATGAGCACCTTCCAAACGTTAAGTGCGTAATTTCATTTTTCTATTGACAGCCGAATAATATACTTGTAATTTTATGTCGTTCGTTGTTTTGCGTGATGAGAGCGGAGTCGAAACGGCGAGAAAGTTGTTTTGAGAAAGAATCTCGAAGAAAGGCGAATAATCAGAGAATTAACATCCTCGGCTCGCCTGACTTTTTCCAAAACCAAAACCTGACGACGACAATTGATCTTTGACATCTTGGAAAAAATCTATACTCGGGTCGAGCTGCCGTCGTTTTTGGCGGAGGGCGATCCGCGGCGGTTCCGTCGTTTGACCCGAGGGGGGCGAAGCGCCGACAGAGTTGAGTGCAGTAAGTAGTGATTGGCAAGGAAGAGGAATCGACGAGTTGAAACCATCCGGCTTGCCTGCGCGGAGTGATGGGAATCGAAGTCGGTCGAACTGCGTCGAACTCGATCGAACTCGAACACCTCAAAAAACGGCGAAATGATCGTCGAAAACCCTATAAAGTACGAGGAATGGTCGAAGTCGGTCGAACTGCGTCGAACTTTTACATCAAATTTCGCGACGAGTAGTGACCGCAGAATCGAAGAGAAGATTTTTGAACAGAAGGCCGCGAAGGTAACGAAGGGAAGAAAATCATAGGCGACCTTCGGTCGGTCGCCCGTGATGGGTCGAGGCGTCGAAGCGGCGAGAAAGTCGTTTTGAGAAAGTCGTGAGTAGACAATTTAAGAAGAGTCCGAGAGCTCCCGCTGCGCGGTTCGCCTGGGAGGAATGATGGGATTCGAAGTCTGTCGAAGTCGCGCGAAGTCAGGTGAACTCCGGTGAACTCGCGCGAAGTCCGGTGAAGTCATGCGAACTCGGGTGAACTTTTTAACGATGGAAAAACGAGGAACGGTCTTCAAAAACCTATAAATTATGGGAAATGGTCGAAGTCGCGCGAACTCGCTCGAACTTTTTGAACAAATCTCATGGCGCGTGATGAGAGCAGGACTGAAGAGAAGATTTTCGAACAGAAGGTCACGAAGGGCAGAGAAGGAGTACAAGACGGCTCGCGGTGGAACCTCGCCCTTCCGAAGATGAAGCGAAAACGAAGGAATTGGATCAAGTTGGCCAACTTGTTTCGAGGAGTTCAAAAGAGGAGACCTGCGGTCGGACGCTTGTACGAGGTCAGAAGACCACGCACAACGGAGTGCTTGGGACACCTGGATTGTCAGAAATCAATCAATCGCGGTAGGATGTCTATCGATGATTCAATTAAGAGGTGAAGCAATGCGTTGCTCCGTTTTGATCTCGATCCTGCTACTGGTTGGTCGGACTTCGTTTGCTCAGCAAGTGATCCAGCAGCCTGTCGTCGCGACAACGGCCGTGAGTACGACCGTTTCGGTTCCTGACCGTGGTAGTGCGCTGTTGGGTGGGGTTTCTTCTGCCCAATCGGGACGTGCTCAATATGGGCCGCTGCGTTCGGGAACGAACACCGGAATCTCACGACAGGCGACGTCGATTACAACCCACGTTTACATCCATGATCTTCAGGCGATGGACGAAGCGATCTTGAATTCGGGGACATCCGAATCCACGGCTTCGAAAAGTTCAATCGTGAGAACTCTCGTTCGTTCGAAAGACCGGGAACAACCGGTTGATCCGATCGCCTCCCCCGCCGAAAAGGCCGCGAAGTTTGAGCAACTGGCAAAAAAAGCGGATGAAGCAGGTAAGTATGGGG